>JBKPPN010000296.1:0-6465 GCA_046733575.1 Candidatus Methylomirabilota bacterium
CGAGCTTCGCGAGCTGGCGATCGTGTGCGCGCGACAGCAGGAGCAGCGCTGAGATCGCACCGATCAGCGCCATGAACATGTCCCACTGCGTGTCCCACACGTCGCCCTGGGTGCCGAGGAACGCCTCAGCCGACGAGCCGCCGATGACGGCCGCCGCCCACTCGATCAGCTCGTATGTCGCGCTCACGCTCAGGCAGACGCACGTCACGAGGAAGAAAAGCCACTTGCCGCGGTGGAGGGGGGAGCACCGGAGCAGGATCTCCCGCGCCACGATGGCCGGCACGAATCCCTGCGCGAAGTGGCCGAGCCGGTCGTACGGGTTGCGGGCGAGGTGGAGCGCGTCCTGGACCCAGAAGCCAGCCGGGACCTTCGCGTAGGTGTAGTGCCCGCCCAGCATCAGGATGAGGGCGTGCAGGAAGAGGAGCCGGTAGACGAGCGGCGTGAGCGGGAAGCGCCTCGTGGTCGCGACGAGGACCGGCACGGCAAGGAAGACGGGAAAGACCTCCATCAGCCAGGTCGCCCGGTCCGCCGCGCCGACGGCCGAGGCCGCGAGGAGGAGGAGGCAGGCGATGAGGAGCACGAGCGGCTCGGCATGCCCGCGGGAGATCGGCGTCATCCCGGAAACTAGCCGCGGACAGCCTTCAGACCGAAGCGTTGCACCTCGCGGGACCCGTCACGCATCATGAGAAGGCGCACGCGGCCACCGCCGAGCGAGGCGGCTTCGTCACCTGGCCCACCGTCCGCCCCTGAGGGCGCGCCGCGGGTGGGTGCCCACACTTCGATGAAGATCCGAGAATATCGCGATTCCGACTGGCCGGAGTGGCTGCGGCTCAGTCAGGCGCTGTTCCCGCCGAATTCCTCCGCGAAGCTCGCGCCGGGGATGCAGGCGTTTCGTGGACGCGCCGACGCGGATGTCTTCGTCGCCGAGCGCGAGGACGGCTCGCTTGCCGGCTTCGTCGAAGTGGGCGCGCGCCCGTACGCCGACGGCTGCGAGACCAGTCCGGTCGGGTACCTCGAGGCGTGGTACGTCGATCCCGATGTGCGGGGCCGGGGATACGGGCGGGCGCTCGTCGCCGCCGCCGAAGCGTGGGCGCGCGGGCGCGGCTACCGCGAGATGGCCTCCGACTCACTCCTCGACAACGAGGTCGGCCACGCCGCACACCGGCGAGCCGGCTTCGAGGAGGTGGATCGGGTCGTCCAGTTCCGCAAGGCCCTGTAGGCGCGGCAAAAAGCTCCACCGAACCTCCACGCGATCTCCACGCGGTCTTCAAGCATCGGCCGACCGGCCCGGGCATCCTTCGCCCGTGCCGGCCGGACAGGGTGTCCGCCCCCGGTCAACCGAGCGATCACTGGAGAGGAGGTTCATATGGCTATCGCGCGCATGCTCCCGGATGCCACGTTCTACCCGACCCCCGCCATGGCGGGCGAGGCGCCCGCCGAGGCGCTGGCGTACGTCGCGCTGCTCACGGCAGGCGAGAACGGAAAGAAGGACGCCCTCGGCGTCGTGGACACCGACCCCGCGTCGCCCGACTACGGGCGGCTGATCGGCAAGCTCGAGCTCCCGAACGGGGGGAACGAGCTGCACCACTTCGGCTGGAACGCCTGCAGCTCCCACCTCTGCGCCTACGCGCCCAACCCGCACATGGAGCGGCGCTACCTGGTGCTGCCGGGGACGCACAGCTCGCGCATCCACGTCGTGGACACGCAGCCCGACCCGCGCAAGCCGCGGCTCGTGAAGGTGATCGAGGGCGAGGAGGTGATGGCGAAGACGGGCTACGCCGCCCCGCACACGGTGCACTGCGGCCCCGACGGCATCTACATGAACGCGCTCGGCGCGCCGGGCGGCGACGGGCCGGGCGGGATCTTCGTGCTCGACCACGAGACGTTCGAGCTCAAGGGCCGGTGGGAGAAGGAACGCGGCCCCCAGCATCTCTCCTACGACTTCTGGTGGCACCTCGGCCACGACACGATGATCACCAGCGAGTGGGGGACGCCGAACATGGTGAAGGACGGCGTGAACCCGGAGCTACTGCTCGGCGGCAAGTACGGCAACGCGCTCCACGTGTGGGACCTGCAGCGCCGCACGCACCTGCAGAAGCTGGAGCTCGGGGCGGAGCAGCAGATGGTGCTCGAGCTGCGGCCGGCGCACGACCCGCGGCAGAGCTACGGCTTCGTGGGCGTGGTGATCTCGCTCGCCGACCTCTCCAGCTCAATCTGGATGTGGTACCGCGACGAGCAGACCGGGCGGTGGGCGACGCGGAAGGTGATCGAGATCCCTGCAGAGCCGGCCGACCCGTCGGAGCTGCCGCCACTGCTGCAAGGGTTCAAGGCGGTGCCACCGCTGGTCACCGACATCAACCTGTCGCTCGACGACCGCTTCCTCTACGTGAGCTGCTGGGGGACGGGCGAGCTGCGGCAGTACGATGTGAGCAACCCGTTCCAGCCGACGCTCACCGGGACGCTCAAGATCGGCGGGATCGTGCGCCGCGCCTCGCACCCGAAGGCCGGCGGTCGCACGCTGAACGGCGGGCCGCAGATGGTGGAAGTGAGCCGCGACGGCCGGCGTGTGTACCTGACCAATGCACTGTACACCCCATGGGACGCGCAGTTCTACCCCGACGGCGTTCGCGGCTGGATGGCGAAGGTGGACGCGAAGCCCACGGGCGGCATCGCCTTCGATAGTGAGTTCCTGGTCGAGTTCGAGGAGGGGCTGCGCCCGCACCAGGTGCGCCTCCAGGGCGGCGACGCGTCGTCGGATTCCTTCTGCTACGCGGAGTGACGATGCGCGACACCTCGCTCCCCTGGCTCTCGCTGCTCCTCCTCGGCGCCGTGCACGGAGTCAATCCAGCAATGGGCTGGCTCTTCGCGGTGGGCCGGGGGCTCCAGGAACGGGACCGGCGCGCGCTCTGGCGCGCGCTCGGTCCGCTCGCCCTCGGGCACGCGGCGGCGATCGCCGCCGCGTTGCTCCTCGCGTTCACGCTCGGCGAGGTCCTCCCACTCACCTGGGTCCGGTGGATCGTCGCCGCCGCGCTGCTCGGCGTGGGGCTCGACGGCGTGATCCGCCACCGCCATGTCCGGCTGGGCGGCATGCGCGTCAACGCGCGCGAGCTGGCCACCTGGTCGTTCCTCGTCGCCACGGCGCACGGCGCGGGACTCATGGTGCTCCCGTTCGTGCTCGGCTCGGCCGCGTCGCAGCCGGCGCACGGAATGCACGCGCACCACGCCATGGCCGTCGCCACCGCCGGAATGACCGGCGCCGGCACGGCGAGCATCGGGATGACCGCGCCACTGCTGCACACGCTCGGCTACCTGGCAGTGACCGCGGTGCTCGCCGTCGTGGTGTACGAGAAGGTAGGGCTCCGGATCCTGCGCCGCGCGTGGATCAACCTGAACGTGGTCTGGGCCGGGGCGATGGTCGTGGCGGCGGTGCTGGCCGTGCTGCCCTGACCGACGAGTCGGGCCGCGCGCCCGGCTCGTCCACATCGCTCTTCAGGAAGCGCCGCACTTCCTCGAGAAAGCGCGACCACGCCGGCTCGTCCTCGAGCAACACGTGATTATGGCTGTCGAGCGAGATGAAGCGGGCGCCAGGCACGAGGGCCGCGAGGAGACGGCCCTGGTCGAAGGGGATCACGGCGTCGCCGGTGGCGTGCAGCACGAGCGTCGGCGCCCGCACGCGCGGCGCGAGGTCGGTGACGTCGATCTCCGCCGCCGCCGTGCGCAGGCGGACCGCCATCTCGGGCTCCGTCGTGACGCGCTGTAGCTCGCTGAACCAGCGCATCTGCTCGGGCGTCCCCTCGGGGATGAACCTCGCCGCGAAGAAGAGGCGGAAGGCGGGGTTGTCGCGGCCCCAGTAGAGCGGCATCTGGCGGTGCAGCATCAGCGCCTCCTCGACCTCGTGCGGCGTGCGCGCGCGGGCGAGCGCGCCCTGCGCGTAGCCGCCGTAGAGCACGAGCCGGCTGACCCGCTCCGGGTAGCGCACGGCGTACGCGATGGCCACGGCGCACCCCTGCGAGAGCGCGAGCAGCGGGAAGCGCTCGAGCCCCACGGCGTCCACGACCGTCTCGAGGTCGCGCACCCAGGCGGCGAACGACACATCCTCCACGTCCCGGTCGGTGAGCCCCGAGCCGCGCTGGTCGTATCGGATGAGCGTGTGGTCGCGCGACAGCTCGCGCAGCCAGTGGCGCCACACCGGGCTCTCCCAGTCGTACTCCAGGTGCGTGAGCCAGTTAACCGGCTTGACGAGCGGCGGGCCGGCGCCGCTCGTCGCGTAGGCGATGCGCACGCCGTCGAACGAGGTGCAGATCTGGATGCGTTGCTCGAGCTGGCCGGCGCTCGGGGCGGCCCCCCGCTCGCCCGCGGCCGGCCGCTCCGCGACGTCGGCGATCACGCGGAACCCGAGGCCGTGGATGGTCTTGATGACCCCCTGCGCGGCGCCGTCGTCGCCCACCGCATGCCGCGCGTGCTTGATGCGCGTGTTGAGCGTCGTCGGCGCGACGTAGCGGTGGCCCCACACGCCGTCGAGCAGCTCGTTCTTGGTCACCACCCGGTCCCGCCGCGCGAACAGGTACGCCAGCACGTCGAACACCTGCGGCTCGACGTGCACGCGCTCGCCCGACCGCCGCAGCTCGTGCAGCCGGGTGTCGAGCTCGTAGTCGCCGAACGAGTAGATGGTCGAGCCGTCGGGCCGCGGTGTCGTCATGTTGGTGCGCCGCACAGGCGTGGGTGCGGCGCATCCACCTTGCGGCCGGCGACCCGAGTCCGCAAGAGCGCGCGCGGGCGCGGCGGCGCCGTTTACGGGCGGCGCCCGCGGGCGTAACTTGGCTCGCTGCCATGCAGATCGCCGAGGGGAGCCGCATCGGTTCGTACGAGATCACCGGCACGCTCGGCGTCGGGGCGTTGGGGCGCGTCTACCGCGCCCGCGACCTCCGGCTCGCGCGCGACGTCGCCATCAAGGCGCTCCCCGACGGGCTCGCGTCGGACCACGACGCGCTCGCCCGGTTCGAGCGCGAGGCGCGGTTCCTCGCCTCGCTCAACCACCCGAACATCGCCACGATTTACGGCATTGAGGAGGCCGCCGGAGAACGACTGCTGGTGCTGGAGCTCGTGCCCGGCGAGACGCTGGAGGAACGGCTGCGCCGCGGCCCTCTCCCGCAGGCGGAGGCGGTGCGGATCGGGACCCAGGTCGCGGGGGCGCTGGAGGCCGCGCACCAGGCGGACATCGTCCACCGCGACCTCAAGCCGTCGAACGTCAAGATCACCCCCGACGGGCGCGTGAAGCTGCTCGACTTCGGGATCGCCAAGCAGACGGCGGCCGCGGGAGAGCTGCACACCTCGCTCGACGGCGGAACGCTCACCCGCGCCGGCTCCCTCGTCGGCACGCCGCAGTACGCGAGCCCGGAGCAGCTCTTCGGCGAGACGGTGGACCGGCGGAGCGACGTGTGGGCGTTCGGATGCCTGATGTTCGAGATGCTCGCCGGCCGGCTGCCGTTCCCGGGGCGGACGCTGCTGGAGCTCGCCGATGCCGTGCGCGTCCGCGATCCCGACTGGTCGGCGCTTCCCCGCGACACGCCCGACGCGCTCCGCCGGCTGATCGCGCGCTGTCTCCGGAAGGACCCGCGCGACCGGCTGCACGACGTCGGCGACGCGCGGCTCGAGCTGGAGGAGATCGCCGCGCGGCCGCCCGCTCCGACCCGACGGGTGCCGGCGGCGGTGTGGGGGCTCGCGGGAGCGCTGGCGCTCGTCCTCGTCATCGGAGCGCTGCTGCTCGCCTCACGGTCGCGCCGGTCGCCCGCGGTGGGCGCGGTAGCGCTCCGCCTGACGCAGCTCACGTCGGCGGAGGGGGTGGAGCAGTTCCCCGCGTGGTCGCCGGACGGCAACTCGGTCGTGTACTCGGGCGACGTCGGCCGCATCAGGAAATTGTTCGTCAGGCGCGCCGGCGCCACCGACGCGGAGCAGCTCACGTCGGGCGACCACGACGACCTGCAGCCCGTCTGGTCGCCCGACGGCGAGCGCGTGCTGTTCGTGCGCGCGCGGGAGGCCGGGCGCCGCATCGAGCCGGGCGACGTGTTCGGCGCGTACGAGCCCGACGCGGGCGACGTCTGGTCGGTGGACGTGCGGTCGCGGCGCGAAACGAAGCTCGTCGAGGGCGCGTTCTACCCCGACGTCTCGCCCGACGGCCGCTCGGTCGCCGTGGACGCGTCGTGGGCGGGCCCGCGGCGGATCTGGGTGGTGGACGCGCGCGGGCTCAACCCGCAGCAGGTGACGTCGGACTCGTCGGAGGCGGTGGTCCACCTGCTGCCGCGCTGGTCGCCCGACGGGCGGCGCATCGCTTACCAGCGCATCGAGCGCACGCGGTTCGACCTCGCGGTGGCGGACCTCGCGAGCCGACGCTCGACCACCGTGACGCACGACGTCTACCGGAAGATCAACCCGGCCTGGGCGCGCGACGGCCGGGCGATCTACTAC
>JBKPPN010000297.1:0-4644 GCA_046733575.1 Candidatus Methylomirabilota bacterium
GTCTGGCGCGCGAGCCGGACGAACGGATTCCAGCGCAGCGGCGAGAGTCCCAGCAGCGACAGCGTGACGTTCTGCAGCAGCGTCTCGCGCGGGAACAGCGTGATGATCTGATAGGTGCGCGCGAGGCCGAGGTGCGGGCGACGTCGGCTCGGCACGCGGGTGACGTCGCGGTCGAAGAGCGTGACCGTCCCGCGGTCGGGCGTCAGCTCCCCCGTGATCAGGTTGAAGAGCGTCGTCTTGCCCGCGCCGTTCGGACCGATGACGAGCCGCCGCTCGCCGGGCTCGACGGCCAGGCTGACCTCCGACGTGACGCGGAGTCCGCCGAACGACTTGTCGAGGTCCGAGACCGCGAGCGCGCTCACCGCGGCGACCGCTCCGACAGCGTGACCGGTGCGGCGTGCCGCGGCCGCAGGGCGACGCGCAGCCAGCGCAGCAGGCGGGCCGTCCCGGGCACGAGCCCCTCGGGCATGAACACCACGATGAGGACGAAGATCGCGCCGAGGAGGAAATTCCAGCGCTCGACGTACGCGCTCGCCACGTTCTTCACGATCACGACGAGCGCCGCGCCGACGATCGGCCCGAACAGCGTGCCCGTGCCGCCCGCGATCACCATCAGCAACGCTTCCGCCGACGCGGTGAGCGCGACCGCCTGCGGGCTGACGAACTGGTTGTAGTAGAGGTACAGCACGCCGGCCACCGCGGTCCACGTCGCGGAGAGCAGGAAGGCGAGAAAGCGGATGAGCCAGACGTGGTAGCCGAGCGCGTTCATGCGCCGGGGCTGATCCCGCGTGCCGCGCACGCTGGCCCCGAAGGGCGAGGCCACGAAGGTCGCCGTCAGTGCCACGACGGCGACGAAGACGACGAGCGTGACCCAGTAGAAGCGCGGCGGCGTCGCGAGCGAGACGCCGAACGGGCTCGGCCGGCCCGTGATCGAGATGCCGTTGTCGCCGTTGGTGATGCTGAGCCACCGGTACGCCACGCCCCACACGATCTGTCCCAGCGCCACCGTGATCATGACGAACCCGAGCCCGGTGCCGCGCAGGGCCAGGACGGCGAAGAGCGCCCCGACGAGCAGCGTCGTGACGAGCGCGGCGGCGGCCGCGACGGCGTGGCCGTGGCCCGCGGTGAGCAGCTTGGCCGCCGTGTAGGCGGCGACGCCGAAGAGCCCAGCGTGACCGAGCGTGGCGAGGCCCGCGTAGCCCGTGATGACGTTCACGCCGAGGGCGAAGATCGCGTAGAACAGGATCTGGCTCGCGATGTTGACGTAGTACGTGGCGCCGATCCAGAGCGGCAGGGTGGCCAGCGCGACGAGGGCGGCGACACCGAGCCCGGCGCGCGTCACACCGCCGGCCTCCCGAACAGTCCCTGCGGTCGCACGACGAGGACGATGAGCATGGGGAGGAAGAGCACCACGTAGGCGAGCTCGGGAAACATCGCCTGACCGAAGTTGTAGAGGAAGCCGACCACGAAGCTCCCCACCAGCGCGCCCACGAGGCTGCCGCTGCCGCCGAGGATCACCACCACCAGCGCGAGGGGCAGCATCTCGCCGTCGAGGCCGGGGTAGACGGACAGGATCGGCCCCGCGATGACGCCCGCGAACGCGGCCAGCCAGGCGCCGAGACAGAAGACGATCGTGAACAGGCGCGAGACACGGATGCCGACCACGCGCGCCATCGCCTCGTCGTCGACGCCCGCGCGGATCATCGCGCCCAGCCGCGTGCGGTCGAGCAGCGCCCACAGCGCCGCCGCGAACGCCATCGCGATCACGACGACCGCGAGCCGATACGTCGGAAACCCCGTGCCGAACACCTGCGTGGCGCCCTGCAACGCCCGCGGCGTCGCCACGCGGATCGGATCGCCCGTCCAGACCATCAGGCAGACATCCGCCACCATGAACGACAGCCCCAGCGTCACCAGCACCTGCGCCAGCTCCGCTCCCGCCAGCCTCCGCAGGATCAACCGCTCCACGACTCCGCCAAACATCGCGACCACGACCCCGCTCACCACCGCCGCCGCCCAGAACCCCACCCCGCGCTCGATGAACGAGGTCGCCAGGTACGCCCCCAGCATGAACAACGACCCATGCGTCAAGTTCGGGATCTTCATCAACCCGAAGATCAACGAGAACCCCGCCGCCAGAAGAAAGAGGAGCCCCGCCAGCGTGACGCTGTTGACGGCAAGCACGAGCCAGAGAGTCACAACATGTGACCTCTCGCGCCGCTATTGCACGTCATCAAGGCCGCATACCAAGCCGATCACCGCGTTCGAGCGGCGGCTCCGCCGCCGCAATTCTCGTCGTCGGCGGAGGTCCGGGAGGGGGGGCCGTAGGCCCCCTCACGATCTCAGCGGAGGGTAATCGCGCGAGTACACCGGCTGCGAGAGGAACCACTTCTCGTCATACGTCCAGAACTGGCTGACCTTCGGATACGTCTTGATCGTCGTCGTGACGAGCTTGTCACCCTTGCGCTCGATCCTCCGGATATAGATGTTGCCGACGACGTTGCCGAAGTGGTCGAAGCTGAACGGACCGCGCGGCGTGTCGGTCAGCGAGACGGCGCGCAGCGCGCGATTGAACGCCTCGCGATCGTCGGTCTTGCCGCCCGTCTTCTCCAGGGCGGCCTCCGCGATCATGCCGTTGATGTAGAGCCCGGCGGCGTAGAGGCCGGGAATGTTGCCGTAGTCCTTCACCATGCCCTCGATGAAGCGCTTGTTGCTCGGTGTGTCGAGGTCGCCCGTGTAGGCGGAGGACGCGATCATGCCCACCGCCTCGTCGCCGTAGCTCTTGAGCAGCGCCTCGTCGCCGGCGGGACCGCCGCCCAGGACGGGGAGCTTGCCCCCCGCGTCGCGGTACTGCTTCATGAACTTCAGGGGATTCGAGCCCGCGAATCCCTGCACGACCACGTCGACGCCGCTGATCTGCGCGATGTAGGGCGTGTAGTCCGGCGTCACGAGGGGCGGCCACAGCTTCTTCACGATCCGGCCGCCGCCGTCCTCGAACACGCGCTGGAAGCCGCCCATCTGCTCGTGGCCGAACGCGAAGTCGTCCGTGACGGTGATGGCGGTCTTGTACTTGAGCTCCTTGAGCGCGTAGTCGGCGAGCGGGTGCATGTTCTGCGACGACGTCGCGGAGGCGCGGATGAAGTACGGGTTCGGCTTCCGCTGCGTCATGTCTTCCGCCGCGGCCAGGCTGAACACCGGCATCTTCGCCTGCGCGGTGTAGTCGCTGATGGCCAGGAGCTCGAAGGCCGCGAGAGGGCCGAAGATCATGTCGACGTTGTCGCGCTCCACCAGCTCCTGCGTCTTGGTCTTGGTGCCGGCGGGATTGCCGCCGGTGTCCGCCACCACCACCTCGACCTTGCGGCCGGCCAGCGTGTAGTTGCGATCCTTCATGAAGCGCGTGAGGCCCTGTTCCATCTGGATGCCGCCCGCGGCGAGCGGACCGGTCTTCACCGTGAGCAGTCCGATGCGCACGGGCTTGGCCTGGGCCGCGGCGGGGAAGGAGAGCGTCGCCGCCACGGGCAGCGTGGCGGCGCCGGCGAGGAACGTTCGACGAGAGAGCGTCACCGTCATTGGTGCCTCCTGTCGCGCGAAAGTGGAACGGTCAGCGTGCGAGTTCGAGCGTCGCCGTCTCCTGGGCCATCCGTCCCCCCATGGGGACGTGACGGAGCTGATTCCAGAGCCGATCCACCTCGGCGAGGATGACGTCGTCAGGCTGCTCGAGATCGATGGGGCTCGCGGTGGGCACCCAGCACGGGCGTCCCGTCACCCAGAACACCTCCGTGCGGTTGCCCTCGGGATCGAAGAAGTAGCAGCCGAGGGCGCTCGCGTGGTTGACGACCTGATCGATGCGGTAGCCCTCGGCCACGAGCCGACGGTGGAAGGCGCGCAGGTCGTCGAGCGTGGCCACGCGGAGCGAGATCTGGTTGATGAGGTGCGGGTCCTCCGGGCTCGGTCGACCGCGGATGAGGGCGATCTCGTGGTCGACGGCGTCGGGATCGGCGCTGAAGAAGACGATGCCGATCGTCCAGTTCTGCTTGGTGATGGTCATGCCCATCACGTCGCGATAGAACGCCACCATGCGGTCGAGATCGCGCACGTAGATGCCGACGTGTCCGAGTCCCCTCACTCGCGCCATGGAAGCCTCCTGACATCCGCGTACGGATGCCGCGTCGCTGGGTCAGAAGATACTCCGATACGACGGACGTCGTCGATCGCGGCCGCGGCGGCGGGCCGGGGTCGGTGGACACCGGCGCGGCGCCGGGCGTAGCATCCGTGGCGTGGAACGCCTCACCGAGGGACCCGCACTCGACGCGAAGCTCCGTCACTACTGGCATCCCGCCGCGTCGAGCGCGGAGGTGGGCGACACGCCCCTCGGCGTCTCGGTCCTGGACGAGCAGATCGTTCTCTATCGCTCGGGCGGCCGCGCCGTCGCCCTCCATGATCTCTGCATCCACCGCGGCACGCCGCTGTCGCGCGGCTGGCTCGACGACGGCTGTCTCGTCTGCGCGTACCACGGCTGGCGCTTCGGTCCCGACGGCGTGTGCGTCCGCATTCCAGCCCTCGCCGCCGGTCAGCCCATCCCTCGCAAGGCGCGCGTCCCCGCGTATCGCGTGGCGGAGCGCTACGGACTGGTGTGGGTGTGCC
>JBKPPN010000298.1:0-6427 GCA_046733575.1 Candidatus Methylomirabilota bacterium
GCCCGTCGAGGTGTGGATCGGCGCCAGCGCGCGTCCGGCCATCGACCGCGCCGCCCGGCTCGCCGACGGGTTCCTGGCCGCGCCGGGACTGAGCCTCGACGAAGCGCGCGCCCAGGCCGAGTTCTACGTGAGCCGGGCGAAGGCCCACGGCAAGACGCCGGCCGCCGTCGCGATCCGACGCGACATCTACGTCGGCGCGTCCACCGCCGAGGCCACCGCCGTGCTGGACGAGGCGATCGCGAAGGGCTACCGCGGCATCGCGCGCGAGGCGCTCATCGCGGGGACCGTGGACGAGGTCGTGGAGCGGTTCCGCGCGCTCGCCGATCTCGGCTACACCGACGTGATCGTCCGTCATCTCACGAACGATCAGCCGCGCGTCCTCGCCTCGCTGTCGCGTCTCGAGCACGTCCGCCGCGGCGTCGCGTCCGCGTAGCCGTCGCCGCGCCCGTCGTCATACCGCGCATGAACGCCCGGCGCCACCGTGTCGGCTGACGGCGTGAGCTGCGCATCGGCGCGCCGTGGCGAGACGCGTCGCCTCGTGCCGGATCTGGTCCTCACGCCGGCGGGGTGGCGCGACGACGTGGCCGTGACGCTGTCGGACGGGCGCATCACGGCGCTCGACGCGGTCGGTCCCCGACGTCCCGACGACGAGGTGCTCGCCGGCAAGGCGATCCTGCCCGGAACGGTCAACGCGCACTGTCACACGTTCCAGTCCCTGCTGCGCGGGCTGGGTGACGACCTCGACTTCATGGGCTGGCGCGATCGCGTGCTCTATCCGATCTCGTCACGCCTCTCGCGGGACGACATCGGGCTGGGCGCGCGGTTCGCGTTCGCCGAGATGGTCCTGCACGGCGTGACCACCTGCGTCGATTTCTTCTATCTGCAGGACGCCGGCAACGACAACGCGGAGGCGGTGATCGACGCCGCGCGCGCCGTGGGCCTCCGCCTCGTGCTCGCGCGCGGGATGTACGACTGGGAGGGCGCGCCGGCGCGCTACCGCGAGACGCCCGACGACGCGCGACGCCGCGTCCGCGAGCTGGCGCACGCGCACCGCGGCGATCGGATGGTGCGGGTGCAGCCGGCGCCGCACAGTCCGCACGGCGCCTCGCCCACGATGATCCGCGCGGGCTGGGAGGTGGCGGAGGAGCTCGACACCTGCTTCCACATCCACGTCGCCGAGGGGCGCTACGAAGGCGAGCGGACGGTCGCCGAGCACGGCGCCACGCCGATCCGGTATCTGGACCGGCTCGGCGTGCTGGGTCCGCGCACGATCGGCGTCCACTGTGTATGGCTGGACGACGCCGAGATCGCGCTCATGGGCGAGCGCGGCGCCGCGCTGGCATAGTGCCCGTCGTCGAACATGTTCCTCGGCGACGGCATCACCCGCCTGCCCGAGCTCCTCCGCGCGGGCGTGCGCGTGGGGCTCGGCACCGACGGTGGGTGCACCAACAATCGCCTGTCCGTCTTCGAGGAGATGCGCATGGCCGCGCTTCTCCAGAGAGTCCATCTCCTCGATGGCACCGCCCTCGACGCGGCCACCGCGTTCGCCCTCGGCACCGCGTCCGGCGCGGAGGTCCTCGGACTCGACGCCGGTCGCGTGCAGCCGGGCGCCGCCGCCGACCTCGTGGCCGTCGACCTGGAGCACCTTTCCCTCCAGCCGCCGACCGATCTCCTCCGGTCGGTCGTGTTCGCGATGTCGCCGCAGGCCGTGAGCGACGTGTGGGTCGATGGTCGGCGCCTCGTCACCGACGGCAGGCTCGTCAGCCTCGACGCACGTGAGCTGACGAGGCAGGTGCGCGCGCTCACGCGCGGCTGGTCGCCCGCCCCGGTCACCGTCGGCCGCGTCTGACCGTCAGCGTCGCGCGGCTACCGACCGCGGGACGGTGTCGTGGGCGGCTCGTCCTTCAGCTCGCCGAGCGTCGCCTCCACCGTCCGCTTGCCCGCCGTGCTGTCGACGTCGAGCTTGACCGTCGTGCCGGGCGGCGTGCCGGCCACCCGACGACTCAGATCCTGCGGCTGGCGGATCTCGCTGCCCTGAAACCGCACGATCACGTCGCCCGTCTTGAGCCCCGCCTTGTCCGCGGGCGAGCGCGGCTGGACCTCGGCCACGAGCGCGCCCTCCCGCGTGTCGACCTTCGCCTGCCGCGCCAGCTCGGGCGACACCGGCGTGGTCGCGATCCCGAGGTAGCCGCGGGTGACCTTGCCGCGCTCGCGCAGCTGCGGCAGCACGTCCTTGGCCAGGTTCACCGGGGTCGCGAAGCCGATGCCGGCCCAGCCGCCGCTCTGCGAGAAGATCGCGGTGTTGATCCCGATCACCGCGCCGCGGGCGTCGACGAGCGGACCGCCGGAGTTCCCGGGATTGACGGCGGCGTCCGTCTGGATGAAGTCGTCGTAGGGACCGCTGCCGATGTAGCGCTCCTTGGCGCTGATGATGCCGGTCGTGACGCTGTGATCGAGGCCGAAGGGGTTCCCGATGGCCATGACCGGCTCGCCGACCTCGGCCTTGTCCGAGTCACCGAACGCGATCGGGGTCACGTTGCTCGCCTCGATCTTGAGCAGCGCGATGTCGGTCTTGGGATCCGTGCCCACCACGCGCGCCTTGAACTCGCGCTGATCGACGAGGCGCACCATCACCTCCGACGCGTCGGCCACCACGTGGTTGTTGGTGACCACGTAGCCGTCGGCGGAGGCGATGAATCCGGAGCCGAGGCTCTTGCGCTCGCGGAAGGGCCGGTCACGGTCGAAGAAGCGCCGGAAGAACTCGTCGGGGGCGGCGCCGCGGACGTCGCGCTGCGTGGTGCTGACGTTCACGACGGACGGACTGGCCGCGCGGGAGACCTCGATCCAGATCGATGCCCCCGGCGGGAGCGCGGCGCCCGGCTTCTCCTGCCAGAACGGCGCGGCCGCAACGGGCGACGTCCGGGGCGAGCCGACGTTGACGTGCACGTTGACGGACAGCACGCCGGTCGCGAAGAGGGCGCCGACGACGAGAAGGACCAGGAGCGTGACGGCGAGAACTGAGCGCATGGCGCACCTCGTGGCGAACGTCTCCTGCCACGGGCGTGCCAGCGAGCGTGCCCGCGCGCTATCGCGTCAGCGCCACCACCGCGCGGTCGCGCGCCGCGGACATGACGGGAGACGCCCCCTCGAGCGTTCGCCCCTTGGTCATCCGGCACTGGCCCTCGAAGACCACGCCCTCCTCGACGACGATGACGGGCGTCTCCAGGTCCCCGAACAGGCGCGCCTTGCCCCGGAGCTCCACGCGCTCGGAGGCCAGCACGTTGCCGACGACTTCACCCGAGACGAGCAGCACGCCGGTCCGGATGTTGGCGTGGACCACGCCCTTCTCGCCCACGATCAGGGTGTCGTTGGACAGGATGTCGCCCGCGAGCCGGCCGTTGAGCATCACGGTGCCGTTGAAATGGTACGTCCCTTCGATCTCGGTCCCCTCGTCGATGAAGGCGGTGAGATCACGTGAGCGGGCGGTGCGGATCGGCCAGCGAGGGAGACGACGACGCACGAAGCCGAGCATGGGGCAGGGCCCTCCTGGGTGAAGGGATCGGGGGGACGTCCCCCGTGCTCAGAAGCTGCGGATCAGCCGCTCGACGCGCTCGTCGTGGGACTGGAACGGATCCTTGCAGAGGATCGTCTCGCGCTCGGGATCGTTGAGCTTGAGATAGACCCAGTCCACCCGGTAGTCCTTGCCCTTCAGGTTCGCCTGGCGGATGAACTCGCCGCGCAGGCGGGCCCGCGTCGTCTGCGGGGGCGTATGCTTGGCGCGCTCGATGGTCTCGTCGTCGGTGACGCGATCGACCATGTCGCGCTCGCTGAGCCGGTAGTAGATGCCGCGGTCGGGACGGATGTCGTGGTACTGCAGGTCCATGAGCGAGATCTTCGGATCACGCCACGACAGGCGGTTGCGCACCATGTAGCTCTCGATCCACTCGCGCTTGATCACCCAGTCCAGCTCGCGGCCGAGCTGGCTGGGATCGGTCTCCAGCTTCTCGATGACGTCGGTCCAGTGCGCCAGCACGTCGCGCGAGATGGGATCGGCGTCGATGTGCTCGACGTAGCGCGTGGCGTACTCCAGATACTCGATCTGCATCTGCAGCGCGCTGATGGTGCGGCCGTCCTTGAGCTTGACCGTCTCGCGCAGCGTGGGGTCGTGGGAGATGTCGCGGATGGCCTGCACGGGGGACTGCAGCGAGTAGTCGCGATCGAAGAAGCCGTCCTCGATCATGTCGAGCACGAGGGCGGTGGTGCCGATCTTCAGATAGGTCGCCACCTCGGACATGTTGGAGTCGCCCACGATGACGTGGAGGCGACGGTACTTCTCGGCATCGGCGTGCGGCTCGTCGCGGGTGTTGATGATGGAGCGCGACGACGTGGTGGCGCCCGAGATCTCCTGGCAGATGTGCTGGGCGCGCTGGCTCAGGCAGTAGTGGAAGCCGCGCGGCGTCTGCAGCACCTTGCCCGCGCCGGCGAAGATCTGCCGGGTCACGAAGAAGGGGATGAGCGCCTCGGCGAGGCGCTGGAAGCTCACGTCGCGGCTGACCAGGTAGTTCTCGTGGCAGCCGTACGAGTTGCCCGCGGAGTCGGTGTTGTTCTTGAAGAGCAGGATGTTGCCGGAGATGCCGTCCTCGCGCAGCCGCTTCTCGGCCTGGTGGAGGAGATCCTCCACGATCCGCTCGCCCGCCTTGTCGTGGATGACGAGCTCGGTGACGTCGTCGCACTCCGGCGTGGCGTACTCGGGATGGAATCCCGTGTCGAGATAGAGCCGGGCCCCGTTCTCGAGAAACACGTTGGCGTTGCGCGCGCCGGGGATGACCTTCTCGAAGAGATAGCGCGCCACGTTGTCGGGCGAGAGACGGCGTTGACCGTTGAGCGTGCAGGTGAGGCCGTACTCGTTCTCGAGACCGAAGATCCGGCGCTTCATGAGCTCAGCCTAGCACGGGCTAACGGGCAGTGCCCAGGAGTTGGCTGAGCGCTTCCACGGGAAGACGACGGAACTTCCGCCGCGTCTTCGTGCGATCGAGCACGGCGACCTCGAGATCGCGCTCGGAGAGCGTCTTGTTCTGCGTGACGGTGAGCGCGCGGACGCCGAGCTCGAGCGCTTCCTGCAGGCTCATGCCGTCCTTGTAGTGGTCCTTCAGGAAGCGACGGATCTCGTCGGCCTGGCCGCCCATGGCGGCGTAGTTGCGCTCGTCCTCGATCGTGCCGTCGTAGAGGATGTGGTAGATCTCGTTCTTGGTGCCGTTGCCGTCGCCCACCTCGGCCACGAGCACCTCGACCTCGAACGGCTTGATGTCCTGGGTGAAGATGTTCCCGAGCGCCTGCGAGTAGGCGTTGGCGAGGGCCTTGGCCGTCACGTCGCCGCGGCTGTACGAGTAGCCCTTCACGTCGGCGTGGCGGATGCCCGCGATCCTGAGGTTCTCGAACTCGTTGTACTTGCCCACGCCCGCGAAGGCGATGCGGTCGTAGACCTCGGAGACCTTGTGGAGCAGGGTCGAGGGATTCTCGGCCACGAGGAGGATGCCGTCGCGGTACTCCTCCGTCACGATGGACCGGCCGCGCGCGATGCCCTTGCGGGCATACTCGGCCTTGTCCTTCATCATCTGCTCGGGGCTGACGTAGTAGGGCATCGGCATGGCTACGACTCCACCTCGGCCTTGGTGCGCTCGGCCAGGATGGCCTCGCACACGCGGGCGACCTCGTCGTCGGGGACGTCGCCGAATCCGCTGCGGGTGATGGTCTTCACGGTGGGATAGATCCGTCGCACGGAATCCGGGCCGCCCGTGCCGACGTCCTCGTCGGCGGCATCGATGAGGGCTTCCAGCGCGCACCGGAGCGCGTCGTCGCGTCCCATGTCGCGCTTCCACAGCTTCTTGAGCGAGTCACGCGCGTCCTTGGAGCCGGAGCCCTGCGAGTCGAAGTCCTTCTCCTCGTAGCGGCCGCCCGTCACGTCGTACTTGAAGAGCCGGCCCACGCCCGCCTTCTCGTCGAAGCCGGCGAAGATCGGCACCACGGCGAGGCCCATCATGGCGGCCTGGAGGTTCATGCGGATCATCTGGCCCAGCTTGTTGGCCTTGCCCTCGAGCGAGAGGCTGTCGCCTTCCACCTTCTCGTAGTGCTCGAGCTCCGTCTGGAAGAGCTTGGCCATCTCGACGGCGGGGCCGGCCGCGCCCGCGATGCCCACGCCGGAGTAATCGTCGGCCTTGAAGATCTTCTCGATGCGTCGGCTCGCCACCTGGTAGCCGGCCGTGGCCTGCCGGTCGCCCGCCATGATCACGCCCTCGCGATAGCGGACCGCGAGCACCGTCGTGCCGTGCGGGACCTGAGCCAGATCCTCGGGCCGCCACCCCGCCTGCGGAAGTAGATGCGGATGATCGCGGCGCAGGACGTCGACGAAGCTGGAGGTGCCCTGATC
>JBKPPN010000299.1:0-6945 GCA_046733575.1 Candidatus Methylomirabilota bacterium
GCGGCCGATCGCGAGCATCTGCTGTTCGCCGCCGGACAGCGTGCCGGCCACCTGCGTGCTGCGCTCCTTGAGGCGGGGGAAGAGCACGAACACGCGCTCGAGATCGGGCGCCACGCCGTCGTCGGCGCGGGCGTAGGCGCCCATGTGGAGGTTCTCCAGGACGGACAGGCGGTTGAAGATGCGTCGTCCCTCCGGGACGTGGGCCACCCCGCGTCGCACCACCTCGTGCGGCGGCACGCCGACGAGCGAGGCGTCGTCGAACACGATGCGCCCGTCGCGCGCAGGCAGCAGTCCCGAGATCGTCTTGAGCGTGGTCGTCTTGCCCGCGCCGTTGTTGCCGAGCAGTGTCACGATCTCGCCGTCGCGCACCTCGAGGCCCACCCCGCGCAGGGCGTGGATCTCGCCGTAGTAGACGTGGAGATCGTCAACGCGCAGCACGCGTGCCTCGCGGACGTCCGAGATACGCCTCGATGACGCGCGCGTTCGACTGCACCTCGGACGGCGTGCCCTCCGCGATCTTCTCGCCGTGATCGAGCACGGTCACGCGATCCGAGACGCCCATGACGACACGCATGTTGTGCTCGATGAGCACGATGCCGAGGCCGAGCTCCGCGACGAGGGCGCGTAGCAGCTCCATCAGCGTGCTGGCCTCGCCCTGCGTCATCCCGGCCGTCGGCTCGTCGAGGAGCAGGAGCGCCGGCTCGGAGGCCAGGGCCCGGGCGATCTCCAGACGCCGCTGGTCACCGTAGGGCAGGCTCTTGGCGACGGCGTTCGCGCTCCCGCGGAGACCCACGCGGTCGAGGAGCGCGACGCCACGCTGCCAGAGCCCGTCCTCGACCGTGTGGAAGCGCGGACGGTGAGAGAGGACGTCCCAGAGGCCGAGCGAAATCCGCGTGTGCATGCCCACGAGCACGTTCTCGATCACGGTCATGTTCCCGAAGAGCCGGATGTTCTGGAAGGTCCGACAGACACCGGCGTCGGCGATCTGATCGGGGCGACGCCCCATGAGCGCCCGGCCCCGAAACGTCACCGTTCCCGTGTCGGCCGCGTAGAGACCCGTGAAGACGTTGAACAGCGTCGTCTTGCCCGCGCCGTTCGGCCCGATGATCGACGTGATGCCGCCGTCCACGGTGAAGTCGACGTGACTGACCGCCGTGAGTCCGCCGAACCGCTTCGTGACGTCGCGCGCCTCGAGGAGCGGGGCGGACGCCGTCATGGGAGCCGGCGCGGACGCGGTCACCGCAGCTCGCGCTCGCGCCGGCGGGCGGGGAGAAACCCCTGGGGACGGAAAATCGTCATGAGCACGAGGATGATCCCGAAGACCATGCGCTCGTACTTGGCCGGCTCGAGCTGGGTCGGCAGGTTGCCGAGGTTGTAGCCCAGGACGACGACGCCCGCGTTCTTCAGCTCGTTCAACCACAGCGACAGGCCCTTGAGCACCTGGAGATTGAGGACGGTCACCACGGTGGCGCCCAGGATGGCGCCGGGGATCGAACCCATGCCGCCGAGGATGACCATGGCGAGCACGCCGATCGACTCCAGAAACGTGAACGACTCGGGATTGATGAAGACCTGCTTGGCCGCGAAGACGACGCCCATGACGCCGGCGAACGAGGCGCCGCAGGCGAAGGCGAGGAGCTTGGTGCGGACGAGCGGAACGCCCATCGCCTGCGCCGCGACCTCGTCCTCGCGGATGGCTTCCCACGCCCGACCGATGTGGGAGTTCTCGAGTCGACGGTTCACGGCCACGATCAGCACGGCCACCCCCAGGACGATGAAGTAGATCCACATCGAGGGCGTGAAGAGATGAGCCGGGATGGGCGGACGCTCGATCGGGGTGATGCCCTTCGGGCCGTTCGTCAGGTTGATGGGCTTGTCGAGATTGTTGGCGAGGACCCGGATGACCTCGCCGAATCCCAGCGTGACGATGGCGAGATAGTCGCCGCGCAGGCGCAGGACGGGCAACCCGAGCAGGACACCGGTCAGTGCCGCGACCACCAGGCCGAGCACCAGGAACGCGTAGAACCACTCCGGCGCCAGCGGGAAGCCGGCTCCGAACAGCACGTTGCCATGCGGCGAGCCGAAGATCGCCCACGCATACGCGCCGACGGCGAAGAATGCGACGTACCCGAGATCGAGCAGACCCGCGAGTCCGACGACGATGTTGAGACCGAGGGCGAGCGCGACGAAGATGCCGACCTGCGTCGCGACCTCGAGGTAGTAGACGTTGACGCTCCCGATCACGGGCATGACGCCGGCGGCCGCGATGACGGCGAGGGCGACCGCGATCTTCACCGGAAGCCGGGCCACGTAGATGGCAAGCAGCGACGCCTGGAACAGCAGGAACGCCACCACCGAGCGGGGAAACGCAATGGCGGCCGCGGAGGAGCCGATGAGGAGGGCGACGACGAGGGCGACCCGCGTCACGTCCGCTCTCGCACGACCTCGCCGAGGAGGCCCTTCGGTCGGAAGATCAGGATGAGGATCAAGACGGAGAAGGCGAAGATGTCCTTGTACTCTGCCCCGAAAGCGCCGTGGGTGAGCAAGGACATGTAGGACGCGGCGAAGGCCTCCAGCATGCCGAGCACGAGTCCGCCGATCATGGCCCCCGGAATATTTCCGATTCCTCCGAGGACGGCGGCGGTGAACGCCTTCAGCCCCGGGATGAACCCGCTGTAGGGATTCACCAGCCCGTACTGGATGCCGAAGAGCACGCCCGCCGCGCCACCCATCGCGCCCCCGATCAAGAAGGTGAGCGAGATCATCCGATTGACGTTGACGCCCATCAGGCTCGCCGCCGCCTGGTCCTCGGCCACCGCGCGGATCGCGGTCCCGATCTTCGTCCGGTTCACGAGCATGTGCAGGAGCCACAGCACGACGAGCGCGGCGGCGACGACGACGATCGACTTCAGCGGCACGTCGACGGTCTGCGTGATGTCGAACCGGCGATTGAGCGTCTCGATGGGGGGGTACGACAGGTTGAAGGCGTTACGCCAGAGCGACTCGATCAGGCGCAGCAGGTCCTGCAGGAAGAACGACACGCCGATGGCGGAGATCAACGGGATCAAGCGCGGCGCTCCTCGCAGCGGACGATACGCCACGCGCTCGACCACGACGGCCAGGGCTGCGCTGAGGGCCATGCCGGCCACCAGCAACAGGAGGAGCACGAGCGGCCAGGGGACCGCCTCCAGCACGCCGGCGTTGCGCAACCCGAGCAGGATCTCCACCCCGACGAACGCGCCGACCACGAAGATCTCGCTGTGCGCGAAGTTGATGAACTCCAGGACGCCGTACACCATCGTGTAGCCGAGCGCGATGAGCGCGTACATGAAGCCGAGCACGATGCCGTCGAGCAGCACCTGGGGAAAGATGCCGATGAGGAGCGCCCAGTCCATCCTCAGGCGCGAGACGAGGAGGCGGGACCGGGACCGGTCGATGTCGGGCCGGAGCGGGGGAGAGGCCGGGACGCGCGATGGTCCGTCGCGCGGCTTCCGGTCGTCTCACCCACCCCGGCCGGCCTGCCGCGACGCTACTTCTTGGCCTCCGGGGGCGCGATGGGAAGCCGGCGCGCTTCCTTGTTGTCGGCCCACTTCTCGGGGTTGTCGCTCGAGACCTGCATCAGGTAATAGACGGCTTTCTTCGGATCGCCCTTCTCGTTGAACTCGATGGTCCCCGTGATGCCCGTGTACTTCCCCTCCCGGACGGCCCTGCTCACGTCTTCGCGCGACGGCATCTTGCCGCCCTTCGCGGCCGCCTCGATGGCCTTCAGCGCGATCGACGCCGCCACGTAGGCCTCGGCCGCGTACGGGCCGTTGTTCTTGCCGAACCGCTTCTTGAAGTCGGTCGCGAACTGCTTGGCCTGAGTGTCGGACGGCGGCATGGCCGCGGTCGTGTAGTACATGTTCACCACGGCCTTGCCCGCGATCTTCACGAGGTCCGGCGAGTCGAGTCCGTCCGGCCCGAGGAACTGCGCCTTGATCCCCTTCTCCCGCGCCTGCTTGAAGAAGACGCCGCCCTGCGAGTAGATCCCGCCGAAGTAGATCAGATCGGGGTTACGCGCCTTGATCGGGGTCAGGATCGGATCGAAGTTCGCCTTCTCCTCGGTGCCCTCGAAGCCCAGCACCTTGATGCCCTTCTTCTCCGCGGCGTCCTTGAAGAAGTCGGCCACGCCCTGGCCGTACGTCGTCTTGTCGTGGATGACGTACGCCGTCTTCGCCTTCACCACGGTGGCGGCGGCCTCCGCGCCCACCGGTCCCTGCACGTCGTCGCGCCCGCACACGCGATAGATGTTCGGATAGCCGCGATCGGTCACGGCCGGGTTGGTGTTGGCGGGCGAGACCATGGCGAGGTTCACTTCCTTGTAGATCTCCGACGAGGGGATGGCCACGCCCGAGTTGAGGTGTCCGATGATGGCGAGGATGCCGTTGTCGGAGATGATGTTCTTGGCGTTGCTCACGCCGACGTCGGGCTTGGCCTGATCGTCGAACGGGACGAGGTCGACCTTGAAGCCCATCTTCTCCAGCGCGCCCTTCTGCTTCTCCACGGCGAGCTGGGCGCCGAGCTTGATGTTCTCGCCGAGATCGGACTGCTCACCGCTGAGCGGGCTCTGGGTGGCGATCTTGATGGTGCCCTTGCCCTGCGCGAACGGCGCGTGCGGGGCGAGAGCGGCCGCGAGGGCGAGCGCCGCGCACACAAACACGAGGACGCGGACCTGTCGAAACGTCATCGGAATCCCTCCTGAGCCGCGGATGTTCGGGTGCGTTGCCGACCGATTATATATGCGCCGAGCACGCCGGCATGCTAACCACGCTGCGCCCGCGCCGCCGCGATGACGGCGAGGAACCGTTCCACGACCGCGCGCGGATCCGGCGCTCCGCACACCGCCGAGATGACGGCGACGCCGTCGGCGCCGGCGCGGATGACCTCCCCGGCGTTCTCGGGCGTGATGCCCCCGATGCCGACGAGCGGAGCCCCCACCTCGGCCCGCACGCGTCGCATGAGGGCCGGGCCGACCAGCTCGTGGTCGACCTTGGTCGCGGTGGCGAACATCGCGCCCACCGCGACGTAGTCCGCGCCCGCGTCACGAGCGGCGCGCGCCTGCGCGAGGCTGTGCGTCGACACGCCGAGGATCATGCCGGGTCGCAGAAGGGAACGGGCGACGGCGGCGGGAAGATCCTCCTGGCCGACGTGCACGCCGTCGGCGGCGACGGCGAGGGCCAGATCGACCCGGTCGTTCACGATGAAGGTGACCTCCGCCTCGCGACACCGGGCGCGCAGTCGTCCGGCGAGGGGCAGGAGACGTCCCGACGGCCAGTCCTTCTCGCGCAGCTGCACCAGGCGACAGCCGCCCGCGATGCAGGCCTCCAGCACCTCTTGTAGGCTTCGGGTCCCGGCGGCCGTGCGGTCGAGGACGACGTAGAGCGCGGGGTCGATCACCGGCCGCGCGCGCGATCCGGACTCACCGGTGCAGACGCGCCGCGTCCGCGCCGGTAAAGCGACCCTCTCGGAACACGGGGTCGTCCAGCAACTTCAGATGGAACGGCACCGTCGTCTTCACGCCTTCCACGATCGTTTCGGTGAGCGCGCGCCGCATGCGCGCGATGGCCTCGTCCCGGTCGTTGCCACGCACGACGATCTTGGCGAGCAACGAGTCGTAGAACGGCGGCACCGCGTAGGGCGCCATCAGGTGACTGTCGACGCGTACCCCGTAGCCGCCGGGCGCGATCCAGCGCGTGATCCGCCCCGCGCTCGGGACAAACGTCACGGGATCCTCGGCATTGATCCGGCACTCCATCACGTGACCCGAGAAGCGGATGGCGTCCTGCCGGTAGCCGAGCGGCTCTCCCCACGCGATGCGCAGCTGCTCGCGCACCAGGTCGATGCCGGTGAGCATCTCGGTGACGGGATGCTCGACCTGGATGCGCGTGTTCATCTCGATGAAGTAGTGCGTCCCGCGGCTGTCGACGAGGAACTCCACGGTTCCGGCGTTCACGTAGTTCACGGCCGCGGCGGCGACGAGGGCGTCGCGGTGGAGGCCGGCGCGCGTCTCGGCGGGCAGCCGCGGCGCGGGCGACTCCTCCAGGAGCTTCTGATGCCGCCGCTGCACGCTGCAGTCGCGCTCGCCGAGATGCACGCGGATGCCGCTCCGATCGCCCAGCACCTGGACCTCGACGTGGCGCGCTCCCTCCACGAACTTCTCGCAGTAGATCTCGGACGACCCGAAGCTGGCCGTCGCTTCGGACTGGCACGCCGCGAACGCCGCCGCCGCTCCGTCGCGATCGCGGACGATGCGCATCCCGCGGCCACCGCCGCCCGCCGCGGCCTTGAAGATGACGGGGTACCCGATGTGATCGGCGATCTCCATGGCCTCGTCGCCGTTCTTGAGTGGCGCCTCGCTTCCGGGGACGACGGGCACGCCGGCCTGCTTGGCGATCTGTCGCGCCTGCGCTTTGTCACCCATGAGCCGGATCGCCTCCGGCGAGGGCCCGATGAACGGGATCGACGACGAGCGGCAGATGTCGGCAAAGGCCGGATTTTCGGCGAGGAAGCCGTAGCCGGGATGGATGGCGTCCGCCTCGGTGACTGTGGCCGCCGAGATGATGGCCGGGATGTTGAGGTAGCTCGCGCGCGGGTCGTCGGGACCGACGCAGATCGACTCGTCGGCGAGCTGGACGGGCAGCGAATGGGCATCGGCCGTCGAGTGCGCCACGACGGTCCGGATACCGAGCTCGCGGCAGCTCCGGATGATCCGGAGCGCGATCTCGCCGCGATTGGCGATCAGAACCTTGTGGAACACGCTCGACGCGTCAGCGCAGCGGGTCCAGGAGGAAGAGCGGCTGACCGAACTCCACGGCCTGCGCGTTGTCCACGAGGATCTTGGCGATGCGCCCGGTCACCTTGGATTCGATCTCGTTCATGAGCTTCATCGCCTCGATGATGCAGAGG
>JBKPPN010000300.1:0-7579 GCA_046733575.1 Candidatus Methylomirabilota bacterium
TTCCGCTCCAGCGGGCGCAGCAGACGCTCGCGCACTACCTGCAGTCGCTGCTCGTGCTGATCCCGGTGGCGCTCGCGCTCGCCGCCACCGGCGGCGCGCTCACCGCCCGCGCCGCCCTCGCCCGCCTCGACACGATGACACGCACCGCGCGCCGGATCAGCGCGGAGGAGCTGAACGAGCGCCTTCCGCGCGACGGCACCGGCGACGAGCTGGACCACCTCGCCGAGACCCTCAACGAGATGCTGGCCCGTCTCGACGCCGCGTTCGCGCAGATCCGTCGCTTCTCCGCCGACGCGGCGCACGAGCTGCGCACGCCGCTCACCGCGCTGCGTGGCGGGCTCGAGGTGGCGTTGCGCACGGAACGCACCGCGCCGCAATACCGCGAGGTGCTGCGATCGAGTCTGGAGGACGTCGAGCAGCTGATCCGTCTCGCCGAGGACCTGCTGCTCCTCTCGCGATCCTCCGCAGGTGCCGGGGCCAAGATGGACCCCGTCGAGCTCGAGCCGCTGGTCCTCGACGTGGTGGACACGGCGTTGCGCCTCGCCGTCGGCACCGGCGTCACCGTCCGCATGGTGGACGCGCTGCCCGGGGCGTCCACGACGCCCCTCACGGTGACGGGCGACGGCATGGCGCTCCGTCGCGCCCTCCTGAACCTGGTGGAGAACGCGCTCAAGTACACGCCGCACGGTGGCACGGTCGAGGTCTCGCTGGGGCGCCTCGACGGTCCTCCGCCGAGCGCGGTGATCGCCGTGCGCGACACCGGCCCCGGGATCCCGCCCTCCGAGGTGGAGCGCATCTTCGAGCCCTTCGTGCGTCTGGACGCCGCCCGGACGCGCGAGACGGGTGGCGCGGGCCTCGGCCTCACGATCGCCCGCTCGCTCGTGGCGGCCCACCACGGCACCCTCACCGTCCACACGGCGCCGACGGGCAGCACCTTCACGATCCAGCTGCCGCTCGGCTGACCTCGCCGTCGGTCTCCCGGCCGCGCCGCCCGGCGCGGCCGAATAAGTGACTTTTCATCTCCGTCTCATCGTCGGTTCATGGGGTCCGCGTAGTCTTCACGGTGCAGGGTCGGGATCGAGACTTCGACCGAAAGGAATGGCCATGCTAGGACGATCGAGATGGCGTCGTGGACGAGCCGGCATCGTTGCCGTCGCGGTGCTCGGCGCCCTCGTGGCATTCGCCACGCTTCACCCATACGCCGGCCGCACCGAAGCGGCCGCTCAGCTCTGGACCGAGCAGCCTCCCGCCGTCAGCCAGACCACCGTGCCGGCGCCCGCGTGGGTCGAGCTCGCCAAGGCGCTCAAGCCGGCCGTCGTCAACATCAACACGCGCGGGACGCGCCCCGCCAAGGATTCCTCGTCCGACGAGGGCCTGCCCTTCGATCCCTTCCACTCGTTCCCGGGACGGCCGAACGGCCGCGTGCTGCGCGGCCTCGGCTCGGGCTTCGTCATCACCGCGGATGGCGACATCGTGACCAACAACCACGTGGTCGACGGGGCGACGGAGATCAAGGTGACGATGTCGGACGGACGGAATTTCAACGCGAAGATCGTGGGGCGTGACCCCAAGACCGACATCGCGCTGCTCAAGATCGATGCGCACAATCTCCCCGTCGTTCCCCTCGGCGACACCACCGCGGTCCAGGTCGGGGAGCCCGTCATGGCGATCGGTAATCCGTTCGGCCTGGAGCAGACGGTCACCACCGGCATCGTGAGCGCCACGGGTCGCGTGATCGGCGAGGGTCCCTACGACGACTTCATCCAGACCGACGCCGCGATCAACCCGGGGAACAGCGGTGGCCCGCTCATCAACGGTCGCGGTCAGGCCATCGGCATCAACACCGCGATCTACAGCCAGAGCGGCGGATCCGTGGGCGTCGGCTTCGCGATCCCCGTCTCGCTGGCCAAGAACGTCATCACGCAGCTGGCGTCCGGTGGCCACGTCGAGCGCGGCTGGCTCGGCGTGACGATCCAGCGACTGACGCCCGATCTCGCGAAGGCGATGCACCTGCCGGAGACGGATGGCACGCCGGCCACGACCGGCGCGCTCGTGACCGACGTCGCCGACAATTCGCCCGCCGCCAAGGCCGGCCTCAAGAGCGGCGACGTCATCGTCGAGTACAACGGCCGCAAGGTTGCGCGCTCCGACGATCTGCCGCGCGTGGTCGCCGAGACGCCGATCGGGCGTGAGGTGCCGATCACGGTGCTGCGCGACGGCAAGCGCGTTCCCCTGCAGGCGCGCGTCGCGCGCATGAAGGACGAGTCCCAGGACGGGACGCAGACCGCCGGCGCCGACGCGAGCAAGGGCGCGCTCGGCCTGTCCGTGCAGAGCGTGACGCCCGACGTCGCGCGATCGCTCGGCCTCGATCAGGCCGAAGGCGTGGTGGTGCGCAGTGTTCGCAACGACAGCCCCGCCGCGAACGCGGGGATCCGGCCCGGTGACGTCATCGTGGCCGTCGACCGTCAGAGCGTGAAGAACGTCGACGATATGAAGCGGGCGCTCGAGAAGCATCAGGCCGGTACACCGACCCTGCTGCTCGTGCACCGCGATGGCGGCAAGCTCTACGTCCCCGTAGGGTAGAAGTCGGGCGGGTTCGACCGCCCCTTGCCGGGCGGCGCCGGAAGACTGTGCCCTTCCGGCGCCGTCATTTCAGTCTCTCCCTGCCGTTCCCCGTGTTCGCGGCACCCTTGCCTGCCACGGCCATAATGAAGATGTCGTGAGCGATTTCTTCGACCTCGTGGCGCGCGCGAATCCCGAGTACGTCGACACGCTGTACCAGCAGTATCGGCAGGACCCGGCCTCGGTCGACGAGGGCTGGGCCCTCGTGTTCGCCGGCTACGACTTCGCGCGCGGCCCGCGTCGTGATGCGCGTCCGCCATCGCGCACCGGCGAGTCGTCCGCCATGCCCGACCTCGTGCACGCCTATCGCGAGCTCGGCCACCTGATCGCCGATCTCGATCCGCTCGGTCACAGCCCCCGCGCGCATCCGCTGCTGCGCCTGGAAGAGTTCGGGCTGTCGGCCGGGGATCTCGAGACGCCGGCACGCGACACCTCGCTGCGCGGCTTCGAGGGCGGGACGCTGCGCGCGCTCGTCGACGCGCTCAACCAGACGTACGCGGGCACGCTCGCCGTCGAGTATCTCGGCATCGTCGACAAGGAGCAGCGCGCGTGGCTGCAGGACCGCATCGAGCCGACGCGCAACCGTCCGCGCCTGGCGCCCGCCGACCGCGTGGCCATCCTCGAGCGCCTCCTGGCCGCCGAGGTGCTCGAGCAGTTCCTGCAGGCGAAATATCCTGGCCAGAAGCGCTTCTCGCTGGAGGGCGGCGAGGCGCTGATCCCGCTGCTCGATGCGCTGGTCGAGGAAGCGGCCCAGGGCGACGTGGCCGAGCTCGTCATGGGGATGCCCCACCGCGGGCGGCTCAACGTGCTGGCGCACGTCCTGCGCAAGCCCTACGAGATGATCCTGGCCGAGTTCGAGGGCACGCGGCTGCCCGAGGAGGTCGAGGGCGACGGCGACGTCAAGTACCACCTCGGCTTCTCGCACGATCACCGGGCCGGTGGCGGCCGGATGATCCATCTCTCGCTCACGCCGAACCCCAGCCATCTCGAGGCCGTCGACCCCGTCGTGGAGGGGATCGTCCGGGCGAAGCAGCGGTATCTCGCCGACACCGAGCGGCGTCGCGTGGCGCCCGTGCTGCTGCACGGCGATGCGAGCTTCATGGGCCAGGGCACGGTCTACGAGACGCTTGCCCTCTCGCGTCTCGGCGGATTCACCACCGGCGGCACCGTCCACGTGATCGTGAACAACCAGATCGGCTTCACCACCTCGCCCGACGACTTCCTCTTCACGCGGTATCCGTCCGACCTCGCGAACATGCTGCACAGCCCGGTCTTCCACGTGAACGGCGACGACCCCGAGGCCGCCGTGCAGGCGGCGCGCCTCGCGGCCGCGTTCCGCCAGACATTCGGCGCCGACGTCTTCATCGACTTCGTGTGTTATCGCCGGCATGGCCACAACGAGCAGGACGATCCCACCTTCACCCAGCCGGTGATGTACGAGCAGATCCGCAACCATCCGTCCGTGGTCGCGCTGTACACGAAGCGGCTCGGCGACGAGGGCCTGCTCGACGAGGCGCGGATCGATCGCGCGCGCGAAGCGCTGAAGGCGTCGCTGGAGAGCGCGCTGGCGTCGGCGCGGAAGCTGAAGCCTCGACAGCAGGTGCAAGCCCTCGGCGGGGTGTGGAGCGGCCTGACGTGGGCGGGCGACGACTGGAGCGCCTCGACTGCCGTCGACGCCGATCGTCTGCGCGCGGTGGGTGATGCGCTCGCGCGTCGGCCTGCCGACTTCACGCCGCATCGCCGGCTCGCCCGGCTGCTCGACGAGCGGCGCGAGCGCGTGCAGCGGGGGGAGGCCATCGACTGGGCGACGGCGGAAGCGCTCGCCTACGGCACGCTCCTGACCGAAGGTATCGCGGTGCGGCTCTGCGGTCAGGACTCCGCGCGCGGCACGTTCAGTCACCGCCACGCGATCGTGCACGACGCCGAGAACGGGCGGACGTGGATTCCGCTCGATCACATCGCGCCGGACCAGGCTGAGATCGAGATCGTGCAGAGCCCGCTGAGCGAGGCCGCCGTGCTGGGCTTCGAGTACGGCGTCTCGAGCGCGGATCCCCGGCGTCTCGTCATCTGGGAAGCGCAGTTTGGCGACTTCGCCAACGGCGCGCAGGTGATCATCGACGAGTTCATCGCCGCAGGCGAGTCGAAGTGGCAGCGCATGTCCGGCGTCACCCTGTTCCTCCCCCACGGCTACGACGGTCAGGGTCCCGACCATTCGAGCGCCCGGCTCGAGCGCTTCCTGCAGCTCTGCGCCGAGCAGAACATGCAGGTCGTCAACGTCACCACGCCCGCGCAGATCTTCCACGTCCTCCGCCGGCAGATGCATCGACGCTTCCGCAAGCCCCTCGTGGTGATGACGCCGAAGAGCCTCCTGCGACATCCCCGCGCCGTCTCGCCGCTGAGCGAGTTCACCTCCGGCGGATTCGCCACCGTGCTCGACGAGCCCGGCGTCGATCCCCGACGGGCGCGCACGCTGCTCGTCTGCTCGGGCAAGGTGTTCTACACGGTGGCAGAGGCGCGCCAGCGCGCGTCGAGCGACGGGATCGCCATCGTGCGGGTCGAGCAGCTGTACCCGTTCCCCGAGCGGGAGCTGTCCGAGACGCTGGCGCGCTACGCCGGCGTCCGCGACGTCCGCTGGCTGCAGGAAGAACCGGCCAACCAGGGCGCGTGGTCGTTCATGCGCCCGCGGCTCGACGCACTCCTGGCCGGCCGCGCACGCCTCATGTACGTCGGACGCGACGAGGCGGCGAGCCCCGCCACCGGAAGCCACGCGGCGCACCAGGCCGAGGAGGAGGCGATCATCGCGGCCGCGCTCGCGCCGGCTCGGCAGGACGGCGCGACATGAGCGACGTCCGGGTGCCGCATCTCGGCGAGTCGATCACGTCGGGCGTGATCGCACGCTGGCACAAGCAGACGGGCGACGTGGTGCGCGCGGAGGAGCCGCTCTTCGAGCTCGAGACGGACAAGGCCGCGATGGAGATCGCCGCCGACGCCTCGGGGACGCTGGAGATCGTGGCCCCCGCGGGCGCGACGGTCGAGGTCGGCGCGGTGGTGGCGCGCATCGCCGAGGACGGTGCAGGGGCGAAGCCCGTCGCCGCCGCGGCGCCGCGCGCCGCCGTCGCCGAGTCGCGCGAGCGAACCACGCCGTCGGAGCCGCCCGCGAGCACCTCACCAACGCGCGCTGCGCCGCGCGTCGACGACTCGGGACCCGCGGTTCGCAAGCTCGTCGCGGAGCGCGGAGTCGATCCAGCGACGATCACGCCGACCGGCCGCGACGGCCGACTCACCAAGCACGACGTCGTCACCGCCAGCGCGCCGCCGGCGCCGAAAGTACAGGCGACCGAAGCGGAGCCGGCCGCGAAACCCGCCGCGACGACACGTCCCGCGACACCCGCACCGTCCGCGCCGGCGACGCGACCGCCGGTGACGGCCGACGGCGACGAAACACGGCGCGTGCCGATGACCCAGCTCCGCCGCGTCATCGCCGCGCGGCTCGTGGAGGCGCAGCGCACCGCCGCGATCCTGACCACGTTCAACGAGATCGACATGAGCGAGCTGCTCGCGCTCCGCCGGCGCCACCGCGAGCGCTTCAAGCAGCGCCACGGCGTCGACCTCGGGCTGATGTCGCTATTCGGTCGCGCCACGATCCAGGCTCTCCAGGCCCAGCCGATCCTGAACGCGCGCATCGAGGACACCGACGTCGTCTACAGCGACGCCGTGCACCTCGGCATCGCGGTCAGCACGCCGCGCGGCCTGGTGGTGCCCGTCGTGCGGAACGCGCACGCCCTCGGCATCGCCGACCTCGAGCGCGCCATCGCCGATCTCGCCGCGCGCGCGCGCGATGCCCGCATCAGCCCCGACGATCTGGCGGGCGGGACGTTCACCATCACCAACGGCGGCGTCTTCGGCTCGCTCCTGTCGACGCCGATCCTCAATCCCCCTCAGGCCGGCATCCTCGGCATGCACAAGATCGAGGACCGCGTCGTCGCGCGCGACGGCCAGGCCGTCATCCGGCCCATGATGTACGTCGCGCTCTCGTACGATCACCGTCTCGTCGACGGCGAGCAGGCCGTCACATTCCTGGTGCGCGTGAAGGAGCAGCTCGAGGATCCGGCCCGGATGGTGCTCGACGTATGAGCGTCGTCGACCTTGCCGTGATCGGCGCGGGACCGGGCGGCTACGTCGCGGCGATCCGCGCCGCGCAGCTCGGCATGCGCGTCACCGTCGTCGACAAGGCGAGCGCGCTGGGCGGCACGTGCCTGCGCATCGGCTGCATCCCGTCGAAGGCGCTCCTGGACTCGAGCGAGCTCTACGCGATGGCGCGCTCGCAGATGAGCGCGCACGGGATCGAGATCGGCGACGTCCGCCTCGATCTCGCCACGCTGATGAAACGGAAGGACACGGTCGTCAACGGGCTGACGGGCGGCGTCAGGTCGCTGTTCGCGAAGCACCGCATCACGCGCATGGAGGGCAGCGCGCGACTGCTCGCGCCGGGACGCATCGCCGTCGATGGTGCGGCGAGCCAGGAGATCGTCGAGGCCCGGCACGTGATCATCGCGACCGGATCGGAGCCGATCGCGCTGCCCGGCTTCGAGTTCGACGGCAAGCGGATCGTGACGTCCGAGGAGGCGCTCGCGTTCGAGTCCGTGCCCGAGCGGCTGCTCGTGATCGGCGCGGGCGCGGTGGGGCTCGAGCTGGGCTCCGTGTGGTCGCGCCTCGGCAGCACCGTGCGGGTCGTGGAGGTCGCGGACCGGATCGTGCCCGGCACGGACGGCGATCTCGCCGTCGCGCTGCAGCGCGCGCTCGAGCGTCAGGGCCTCGGCTTCTCGCTCTCCGCGCGAGCCGTCGGCGCCACCGTGCAGGCCGACCACGTCGAGGTGACGATCGAGGTCGGCGGACGCTCGACGACCGAGACGTTCGACAAGGTCCTCGTGGCCGTCGGCCGCCGGCCGTACACGAG
>JBKPPN010000301.1:0-5040 GCA_046733575.1 Candidatus Methylomirabilota bacterium
TGAACCTGCACTACGCGATGGGGGCGAGCCTCATCTCCGTCATCGCGACGTCGAGCGGCGCGGCAGCGGCCTACATGCGACGCGGCCTGAGCAACATCCGGATCGGGCTGTTCCTGGTGATGGCGACGACGGTCGGCGCGCTCGTGGGCGCCGCGCTCGCCGGCGTCGTCCCCGCGCGTGCGCTGCAGCTCGTCCTCGGGATGGCCCTCGCGTACTCCGCGTACACGACGGTGCGGACCCTGAACGTCGAGCTTCCGCCCGAGCTGCCCGTCGATCCGCTCGCGCTGCGCTTCGACCTGCAGGGCTGCTATTACGACACGCGCCTCGCGCAGGAGGTGAAGTATCACGCCGTACGCGTACGGCTGGGCTTCGTGGCCATGATCGCGGCCGGCGTGCTGTCGGGGCTGCTCGGCATCGGCAGCGGCGCCTTCAAGGTCCTCGCCATGGATTACTTGATGCGGCTCCCCATGAAGGTCTCGACCGCCACCAGCAACTTCATGATCGGCATCACCGCGGCGGCGAGCGCGGGCGTCTACTTCAGTCGCGGCGACATCCACCCGCTCATCGCCACGCCGGTGGCGATCGGCGTGCTCGCGGGCGCGTCGCTCGGCACGCTCATCATGGCGCGCCTGCGCAACGCCACGCTCCGCAAGGTCTTCCTCCCCGTCATCGTGTACCTCGCCGGCGCGATGATCCTCCGCGGCCTCGGAGTCCTCTCATGAGCCCCGAACGGGTCGTGTCGCGCGTCCTCTTCTTCGGCGGCGTCCTGAGCGTCATCGTCCTGGCCCTCGGGCTCGTGATCTACGCCCTCACCGGCGCGGCCCACACGCCGGACGTGTACCGCTCGCTGCGCCACCAGGCCGCCGGCCGCCCGGCCGCGGTGTACTCCACGCTGACCGAGATCGTCCACGGCGTCACCAAGCGTCCGCCCGATCCGCTCGCCGTCCTCGCGCTCGGCCTGGTCGTCCTGGCCGCGACACCGGTCGCCGCGCTCGTCGGCGCTCTGGTCGCGTTCGCGCGCGCGGGCGACCGCGACTACGCCGCGATCGCCGCCATCGTGCTGGCCGTGCTCCTCGTGAGCTTCACGCTGTCCGGCGGCCTCGGCTGACCGCGAGGCGCACGCGGTCGGGTGCGCGAGGAAGGTCAGGGGGTCCCGCCCGATGACCGTTCGCTGCCGAGCAACGTAAGCCGCAGGCCCGGTGCGGCTCGGGAAGTGTCCGAGCAGCAACGAAACGAGAAACGACGTGTCAGCGGGTGCGACTGCGTTGCCTTGCTCGCGTTCCCCGACCGTCAGCGGGACGGCGCCGCGGACTCGAGCCGGTCGGACACGCGCGTCACGAGCCAGCCGCTGATGAACGCGACCCCGACGGTGATGACCGCGGCGACCGCGGTCGCGCTCGTCTGCGGGATCAGCGGCGCGAGCGCCGGAAGCCCGGCCTGGCGCAGCCCCATCATGATGAACACGCTGACGCCGTACGCGACGGTCGCCCACACGGGTCGTCGCCGCGCGTCGACCAGGCCGATGACGAGCGCGGACACGAGGGGCACCAGGAACGGCCCGACGGGACCGAGCGGGTCCGGCTTCGCGACGTTCTTGCGCATGATGGCCTGCCCCACCGCGATGGGCGAGGTCGGATCCTTGACGATCTCCTGATCGATCACCGACACCGGCTTGATCATGTCGAAGCCCGTGGACGCGACCACGCGTCCAACGAGGGCGATGGCGATGACGATGGCCATCACGACGACCGGCGCCCAGCGCCGCCCGGAGAGCCGCGCGGGCGCGATGAGTCCCAGCGGCAGGAGGAACGGCGCGAGCATCGCGTAGCTGTGGAACTGGACGCCGCCCGAGAGATAGGCGAGACGGAAGGTCGGCTGCATCACGAAGTGCAGGCCGGTGTAGAGCAGTGCGCCGCTCAGCAGCAGTGCCACGAGCCGCGGCCGCGCGTCGGCGGGATACGCCTCGCGCGCGAGCACGAAGCAGCCGACGGTGTTGATCGCCGCGCCCAGGATGCCGAGCAGATGTGGCGGACTCCACAGCGTCACGTCGATGCCGAAGAGGCGGTGCCAGAGATCGTCGATGGGCGCCGCGATGACCGTGAGCGCGATCCCCCACGCGGCGATGTGCGTGCCCGGCGTGCCCACCACGCCGGCGACGCTGATCAAACCCGGCGGCAGCGCGCGCGGCGCACGGAACGTCGTCCAGGCGAGGAGACCGAAGGCGAGCACGACGGCGAGCGCGACGCCGGTGTAGGTCATCACGTGGGGCGCGATCCAGAACGTGTCGCGCCCGATGTTGACGTGCCACTGGATGTCCCATTGCACGCCCCAGCCCGCGATCAGCTTGGCGGCGATGGACGCCCACAGCACCGTCCGGAGCGACGCGAGCGAGATCACGCCGGTGGCGACGCGCGCCGGCGCGCGGGGCGCCGCGGTGACGGCGGCGGCGCGCACTACCTGGCCACGGTCGCGCCGTTCAGCAGGCGGACCTCGTGATACGACACCGGCATCGTGACGCCGGAGCCGCGGAAGCGTTCCACGAGCGCGCGATACAGCGTGTCCTCCGCGGAGCTGTAGTCGGATACGCGGACCCAGGGCTGGATGCTGATCTCGATGCCGCTGCCGGTCACCCTCGACACGCCCAGCACCGGCGTCGGGTCCTTGAGCAGACGCGGGTCGGCCGCGATGGCGGCGGTGGCGGCGCCGAACACGCGCCCGAGGTCCGCGTCGTGCGGGACGGTGAGCGTGACGCTGAGCTGTCGCGTGTGCCCGAAGTTGTGGAGGATCTCGCCCACGATCTTGCGGTTGGGGACGATGACGCGCGAGCGATCCGGATGCAAGAGCGTGGTCGACGACAGATCGATCGCCATCACGTCACCGCGCACGCCGACGATCTCGATGTACTCGCCCACGCGGAACGGCTTGGTGAAGATGATGGTGAGGCCGGCCATGATGTTGCCGAGGACGCCCTGCAGGGCCAGGCCGACGCCCACACCCGCCACGCCGATGCCGGCGATCAGCGGCGCGATCTGGAAGCCGAACTTGTCGAGCGCCGCGACGACGGCGAACAGCAGCACCAGGATCTTGGCCGTCCGCACGAGGAGCAGCCGCATGGGCGGCTCCATGGCCTGCCGCTCGAGGCGTCCATTGAGGAGCCTGCCCGTATAGCGCGCCACCATCGCGCCGACGACCAGGATGACGATGGCGCCCAGCACCTGGAATCCGTAGCGAATGGCGAGATCCGTGACGAGCGTCCACGCCGGCATGGCGGCCTCCTCCGCGGTCGAGTGGTCAAGTATAATTCGGCCCTCGCATGCCTCGCGCGAGGTTCTGGCTCGTCGTCGTGCTGGTGGTGCTGGTCGCGGGCTCCGTGGCCGTGTGGCTGGCGTTGCCCCCGGTCGTCCGCTGGGCCGCCACCAAGGGCATCGCGTCCACGACGGGCCGCGACACGACCATCGATCGCGTCGAGATCAGCCTCCCGCGCGGCCACCTCGTCATCCACGGCCTGCGCGTGGCGGGCACGGCAGGCGGTCCGCCGCTCGCCACGCTCGAACGCCTCGAAGCGCGTTTCCGCGTCCTACCCCTCGTGCTCGCCCGTCTGCGACTCGACGCGGTGTCCGTCGTCGCGCCCGTCATCCACATCGCGCGCGACCCCGCCGGGCGCCTGGACATCGCGGACGTCCTCGACCGCTTCGGCAAGGGCGAGCCCGCGAAGGAGCCGATGGATGTCGTGCTGGGACGGCTCGATCTCGAGCGCGGCGCGGTGACGTTCGACGACCGCGCCGTCAACCCGGCGCACCGCTGGGAGGTCGCCGGGCTCACCGTCGCGGTGCGCGACATCGCCACGCGCAGCGACGAGGGGCGCGGCACCGCGGCGGTGAAGCTCACCGTCGACGGCGCGCCGGTCACGGTGGACGCGAGCGACATCCGCGTGAAGCGCACGCGGGCGCGCGCCACCGTGCGCGTGAACGGTCTCGATCTGGCGCCCGTCTGGAGCTACATCGAGGGAGATCCCTCCGTCCGACCGTCGGGCGGGCGCTTCACGATGCGCCTCGAGCTCGACCACTCCGTCGAGGCCGGCACGCGCGCGGGCGGCGACGTCACGCTCGATGCGCTGGCCCTCCTGCGCCGCGGTCAGGACGAGCCCCTCGTCTTCACGCCGTCGCTCCGCATGACGTCGCGCGACGTCGTGTACAAGGACGGCCAGGTCACCGCCGCGCATCTCGAGATGATGGGCGATCCGACGCTCGTCGACGCCAGCGTCACGCCGGCGCAGCGCTTCACCATCGACAACGCCCACGTCGTCGTCGACGACGCGAGCTATCCCTCGCGCAGCCCGGCGCGCATCACCGTGACGGCCGGGCTGCCGTCCGCCGGAACGCTCGACGTGCGGGGCACCGCGACGTTGAAGCCCGTCGCGGCCGACCTCGCCGTGACGCTCGCCAACCTCGATCTGAAGCTCGCGAAGCCATACGTCCCGCCCGCCACGCCCATCACGCCGGGCGACGGACGGCTGCGGAGCGACCTCAAGGTCACGTACGCCGACGACGGACGCGTCGGCGTGGACGGCGAGGTGCGCGCGGACGGGCTCGTCCTGATGCGCGCGGGCCAGCGGGAGCCCTTCGTCACGCATCCGCGCCTGACCGCCACCATCACCGGCGCATCGCTGAAGGACGGCGCCTTCGGCATGCGTCGACTGGCGTTGACGGGACCGCCCACGATCGTCGACGGCACGGTCAGCCCGCCCCAGCGCTTCACCTTCAAGGTCCTCGATCTTCTCGTCGAGGACGCGACGTGGCCGGCCCAGGCGCCCGCGCGGGTGACCATGCGGGGCGAGGAGGGCGGCGGTGTCGTGACCGCGAACGGCACGTTCCATCCCGGCACGCTCGCCGCCGACATCCGCGCCACGCTGAAGGCGATCGATCTCACCCGCGCGTCGGGCTACATGCCGCCGGACGCCCCGATCGCGCTCGCGCGCGGCAAGCTGGACGCGGCGGTGAGGCTCACCCACGATCGCGCCAAGGGGATCGGCCTGAACGG
>JBKPPN010000302.1:0-10420 GCA_046733575.1 Candidatus Methylomirabilota bacterium
GGGGAACGCTGAGAGGCTGCCCCTCGGATCAGTCGGCGGGGATACGTTCCCCTTCAATTAGGAGGTTCCATGGCGGAACGGCTCCTGGACGTCAAGGGCTTGAAGACGCACTTCTTCACCGACGAAGGCGTCGTGCGCGCCGTGGACGGCGTGGACCTCTACATCAACAAGGGCGAGACGCTCGGCGTGGTCGGCGAGTCGGGCTGCGGCAAGAGCGTCACCGCGCTCAGCATCATGCGACTGATCCCGAATCCCCCGGGACGGATCGTGGAGGGCGAGATCAACTACGCGGGGCGGAACCTCCTCGATCTCAGCCCCTCGCAGATGCGCAAGGTCCGCGGCAAGGAGATCTCGATGATCTTCCAGGAGCCGATGACCTCGCTCAATCCCGTCTTCACGGTGGGCGAGCAGATCGCCGAGGCGGTGCGCCTGCACGAGGGGCTCGGACGCCGCGACGCCATGGACAAGACGGTGGAGATGTTGAAGCTCGTGCGCATCCCCAACGCGGAGCGGCGCGTGAAGGAGTATCCGCATCAGATGTCGGGCGGCATGCGGCAACGCGTGATGATCGCCATGGCGCTCTCCTGCAATCCCAAGCTGCTCATCGCCGACGAGCCCACCACCGCCCTCGACGTCACGATCCAGGCTCAGATCCTCGACCTGCTCAACGACCTGAAGGAGCGCCTGGGGATGGCGGTCATGCTCATCACGCACGACATGGGCGTGATCGCGGAGACGGCCCAGCGCGTCGTCGTCATGTACGCGGCGCAGGTCGTCGAGGAAGCGCCGGTGGGCGAGCTCTTCAAGGAGCCGCTGCATCCGTACACGCAGGGACTGCTACGCTCGATCCCGCGCATCGACCTGGCCGCCGTGCGCAAGCTGAAGCTCGAGACGATTCCCGGCACCGTCCCCACCCTGCGCGGCCCGGTCAAGCCGGGGTGTCGCTTCGCGCCGCGCTGCTCGTTCGCCAAGCCCATGCACTTCGAGAACACGCCCGTCTTGAAAGAAGTCCGGCCGGGCCACAAGGTGGCCTGCTTCCTCTACTGAGGCGTCGCCATGACTGAGCCCCTCCTCAAGGTCAAGAACCTCAAGAAGTACTTCCCGATCCGTGGCGGCCTCTTGTCGCGCGAGGTCGCGCGCGTGCACGCGGTGGACGACGTCTCGTTCACCATGCAGCCGGGCGAGACGCTGGGGCTCGTGGGCGAGTCGGGCTGCGGGAAGTCCACGACGGGCCGGACGATTCTTCGGTTGATCGAGCCCACCTCGGGCGAGGTCTGGTTCGAGAACAAGAACGTGACCACCCTCGACAAGCGTTCGCTGCGGGCCCTGCGCAAGGAGATGCAGATCATCTTCCAGGACCCCTACGCGTCGCTGAACCCGCGGATGACCGTCGGGTCGATCATCGGGGAGGCGCTCGTCATCCACAAGCTGGCGCCCAATCGGAAGGCACGCGAGGAGAAGGTCGTCGACCTGCTCGAGACGGTCGGCCTGTCCGCCGATCACCTGCGTCGCTACCCGCACGAGTTCTCGGGCGGCCAGCGGCAGCGCATCGGGATCGCGCGCGCCCTCGCCGTCAGTCCCAAGCTGATCATCTGCGACGAGCCCGTGTCGGCCCTCGACGTCTCCGTGCAGGCGCAGGTGGTGAACCTGCTCGAGGATCTGCAGCAGCAGTTCGGGCTGACGTATCTCTTCATCGCCCATGACCTCTCCGTGGTGGAGCACATCTCCACGCGCGTGGCCGTGATGTACCTCGGCAAGATCGTCGAGATCGCGCCCGCGAAGGAGCTCTACACGAACCCGAAGCACCCCTACACGGAGGCGCTCCTCTCCGCGGTGCCGATTCCCGATCCCGCCGTGAAGCGCAAGCGGATCCTGCTCGAGGGCGACGTGCCGAGTCCGATCAACCCCCCCAGCGGCTGTCGCTTCCACACACGCTGTCCGATCCGCATCCCGTCGTGCTCGGAGAACGAGCAGACGTTGACGGAGATCTCGCCCGGTCACTGGGTCGCCTGCCAGGTGCGCACGGGCATCGCGCTGAAGTAGCGTTCGTCCGTTGCCCCGCGTCCGCGTCGGCGACATCGAGATGTTCTACGTCGAGGCCGGCGCGGGCGAGCCACTCGTGCTCATCATGGGCTTCGGCGGTGACCACACCGCGTGGGCCTTCCAGATGCCGGTCTTCGCGCAGCGCTACCGCGTGATCGCCGTCGACAATCGCGGCGCGGGGCAGAGCGATCAGCCGGACGCGCCGTACTCGACGGCGCAGATGGCGGCCGACACGGCGGGAGTGATGAACGCGCTCGGGATCGCACGCGCGCACGTCCTCGGCGTCTCGATGGGCGGCATGATCGCGCAGGAGCTGGCCCTCGGCCATCCCGAGCGCGTGCGCTCGCTGCAGCTCCACTGCACCTACGCGCGACCCGACGCCTACACGCGCCAGCTGCTCACGACGTGGCGCGTGGAGCGCGAGACGCTTCCGCGCGAGGTGTTCGTGCGCGCGAGCTTCTTCTGGCTCTTCGCGCGGGGGACGTACGACACGCGGCAGCCCTTCGTGGAGGCGATCGTCGCCACCGCGCTCGCCAACCCGTATCCGCAGTCGCTCACGGGCTGGCTCGGTCAGGCCCAGGCGTGTGTGACGCACGACGCGCTGGACCGACTCGCGCAGATCCGCGTGCCGACGCTCGTCAGCGTCGCCGACGAGGACATCCTCGTCCCGCCCCGCTTCTCACACGACATCGCCGCCCGCATCCCCGGCGCAACGTTGCGCACGATCCCCGACGCCGGCCACGTCTACTTCTGGGAGCGCCCCGACGCCTTCAACACGATGTGCCTGGACTTCCTCGACAGTGCGAGCGGCGCACGAACGGCGAGTCCGAGCTGAACCAGGAGCGAGAACTTGCGCGAGTCATCCCGGGGGGCGACGCGGCTCCGCCGCGTCGTTTCCGAGCCAGCAAGGGGGGGCACACGGGGGGCCATCGAGGCCCCCCGTGTCTTAATTCGCCGAAGCGAGCAGGTTGGAGTGGATCAGATCGTGGCGCGCGGCAGCCGGCGTGACCCATCGATCGAAGACCTCGCCGCACGGACACGACACCACGATGCGATAGCCCTTCGCGGTCGGCGGTTCAGCCGTCCGCGTGCACTCGCCACACCCTGCGTGGACCGAAATGAAGCGCTGGACGTCTCCGTACACTCCCATCGTTGCGCCTCCCACGTTATGCTCCCTAGGGCCGCAAGCACGGTGCCACGCCCCAGTGTCCCACGACTTGCACGCATTCGCGGGTTTGGCCTCCTCTACAAGCCGTTATGCGCTGGAACGTTTTACCTGCACAGATAGACTTTTCACTGCTGTCCGGCATTTACGGGGGCATGGAAGTTGCGACCCGGCCACGCATGTTGCCTCGCACGTCGATCATCGCTCTCGTGCTCGCGCTGCTCGCGCTGGTCGCCGGACCGGTGCGTGACATCGTGGACGCCCGAGCGGCCCGCGCCGTCACACCGCGCGAGACGGTCGGCCGCGCCTCGTGGTACGGCCCGCGCTTTCACGGACGCGTCACCACCAGCGGCGAGGTGTTCGATCAGAACAAGCTCACCGCGGCGAGTCCCACGTTGCCCATGGGCACGCGCCTCCTGGTGATCAATCTCCACAACGGGCGCCACGTTCACGTGCGCGTGAACGACCGCATGCCGCCCACACCGGGACGGGTGCTGGATCTGTCCCACGCGGCGGCCCGACGGATCGACTCGGTCAAGCGCGGCGTGGTTCCCGTGCTCATCGAGGTGGAGTCGTTGCCCGCCGAGGACAAGAACGAGGGCGCCGCGGCATCGCCGAGGACCGACGCAGGCGACGACCGGGCGACGTCGGACAGTCAGCGCGGCGACTGAGCGCAGTCGCTCGCGTCGCGTTCCGCGCCTCGAGGACGCCCGTCCACTCTCGACCGTCCGGGAAGCATCCGGCACGACGGGTGCCGGTGTTATGATCCGCTGCACCATGGACGAGTTCTACCGGATCAAGCGTCTGCCGCCGTACGTCTTTGCCATCGTCAACGACCTGAAAACGAAGGCGCGGGCCCGGGGCGAGGACGTGATCGACCTCGGCATGGGCAATCCCGACCTCGGCACGCCGAAGCACATCGTGGCCAAGCTCATCGAGGCGGCCTCCAATCCCAAGAACCATCGGTACTCGGCGTCGCGCGGCATCACGCGCCTGCGCGTCGCGATGACCAAGTGGTACAAGGATCGCTACGGCGTGAGCCTCGACGCCGACTCCGAGGTCATCGCGACCATCGGCGCCAAGGAAGGCATGGCTCACCTGGCCCTCGCCGTGCTGCAGCCCGGCGACGGCGTGCTCGTCCCGAACCCGACGTACCCGATCCACTCGTACTCCGTGGTCATCGCCGACGGCGACCTGCGCTCGGTGCCGCTCACGACCGACGGCGACTTCTTCGCGCGCCTCGAGGAGACGGCCAAGCTGTCCTGGCCGAAGGCCAAGATGCTGATCCTGTCCTTCCCGCACAATCCGACCACGATGTGCGTCGACCGCGCGTTCTTCGAGCGCGTCGTCGAGTTCGCGCGCGAGCATCGCCTCATGGTGGTGCACGACTTCGCCTACGCCGACTTCGCCTTCGACGGCTACGAGCCGCCCTCGTTCCTGTCCGTGCCCGGCGCCAAGGAGGTCGGGGTCGAGGTCTTCTCGACGTCGAAGTCGTACAACATGCCGGGCTGGCGCCTGGGGTTCGTGTGCGGCAACGCGCGGATGATCCACGCGCTCGCGCGCATCAAGTCGTACCTCGACTACGGCGCCTTCCAGCCCATCCAGATCGCGGGCATCATGGCCCTCGAGGGCGACCAGAAGGTCGTCACGGAGATCGTGGAGGTCCACCGCAAGCGGCGCGACGTCCTGGTCGACGGGCTCAACAAGATCGGCTGGAACGTGCCGAAGCCGAAGGGCACGATGTTCGTGTGGGCGCCGATCCCCGAGCAGTACCGCGCCCTCGGCTCGCTCGAGTTCGCCAAGCTCTGCATCCAGGAGGCGAAGGTCGCCGTCTCGCCCGGCATCGGGTTCGGCGAGTACGGCGAGGGCTACGTGCGCTTCGCGCTCGTCGAGAACGAGCAGCGGACGCGCCAGGCGCTGCGCGGCCTCAAGACCCTCAACCGCTGAGTCCGGGCGGCACCACGCGATGTCGGCCACCGCGGTGAAGAAGTCGAACGTCAACATCGCGCTGCTCGGCCTGGGCACCGTGGGCGGCGGCGTGGTGAAGGTCCTCGAGAGCCAGCGCGCCACGCTGGAGGAGCGCGCGGGCTGCCGCCTCACGGTCGCCGCGATCGCCGACACCGACCTCGTCCGGCCCCGGGAAGGCCTCGACATCGAGCGTCTCCCGATGACGGACGACGCGCACGGCGTCCTCGCCGACCCGCGCATCGACGTCGTGATCGAGCTCGTGGGCGGCCTGGAGCCGGCGCGGACGTTCATCCTCAAGGCGCTCGCGCACGGCAAGCACGTCGTGACCGCGAACAAGGCGCTGCTCGCCCATCACGGTCCCGAGCTGTACGAGGAGGCGCGCCGGCACGGCGTCGCACTCGGGTTCGAGGCGGCCGTCGCGGGCGGCATCCCGCTCATCCGCGCGGTGCGCGAAGGCCTCGTGGCGAACCGCATCCTGAGCGTCTCGGGCATCGTGAACGGGACGTCGAACTACATCCTGTCCAAGATGACCGACGAGGGCGCCGACTTCTCCGTCGTGCTGAAGGAAGCGCAGGCCCACGGCTACGCGGAAGCCGATCCGACGTTCGACATCGAGGGCATGGACTCCGCGCACAAGCTGCAGATCCTCGTGACCCTCGCCTTCCGCACCTTCGTGGATCTGAAGGACATCCACACCGAGGGCATCACGCGGGTCACCGCGCAGGACATCGCGTACGCCGGCGCGCTCGGCTATCGCGTGAAGCTCCTCGCCATCGCGAAGGCCACCGACGGCGGACTCGAGGTGCGCGTGCACCCGACGATGATCCCCGTCGCCTCGCCGCTCGCGGTCGTGTCGGGCGTGTTCAACGCCGTGTTCATGACGGGCGATGCCGTCGGCGATCTCATGTTCTACGGACGCGGCGCGGGTCAGCTGCCCACCGCGTCCGCGGTGTGGTCGGACACGCTGGAGATCGCGCGCCGCGTGGCGCACGGCATCCCGTCGCTCGCCATCGAGCTGCCGTCGCCCGGCACGACGGCCCTGACCCGCAAGCCGATGGAGGCGATCCGCTCGTCGTACTACCTGCGCGTGATGGCGCAGGACCGTCCGGGCGTCCTGTCGAGGGTGACGGGCATCCTGGGCGAGCACGACATCTCGATCGCGTCGGTGATCCAGAAGGACCGCGCGGCCCGAGGCGCGGTGCCCGTGGTGATGATGACGCACGAGGCGCGCGAGCGGGACATCCGTGCGGCGCTCGGGACGATCGACACCCTGTCCGACGTCGCCGCGCCGACCACGATGATCCGCGTCGAACCCAGCGCGTAGTCGTCTGAAGCACCTCAAGATCGTCCTGGGCCTCGCGCTGAGCGCCGCCCTGATCGTCTACCTGTTCCGCGCGATCGACGTGCACGAGCTCGCCGTGCAGCTCCGCGCCACCCAGGGCGGATGGCTCGCCGCCTCCGCCCTGCTCGGCCTGCTCGGTCTCGTGGCGCGTGCCCGCCGGTGGGCGCTCCTCTTTCCGCCCGGGGAAGAGCCGCCCCCGCTGTTCCCCGCCATGATGATCGGCTACATGGTGAACAACGTGCTGCCCCTGCGCGCGGGTGAAGTCGTGCGTGTGGCGGTGGCCGCGCAGCGCTGGGGCCACGGGTTCTGGGCCATCGTGGCCACCACCATCGTGGAGCGGCTTCTCGACAGCCTGGTCATCGTGGGCGTCCTCTCGGCGCTCGTGTTCGTGTTGCCGGTGCCCCGGTACCTGGTGGGAGGCGCCCTCACGTTGCTCGTCATCGACGTCGTCGCCATCGCCGTGCTGGTGGCCCTCGCGGCGTGGCCGGAACGGTCGCGAGCCGTCCTGGGGCGGCTCACGGCGCGCTGGCCGTCCGTGCACGCGTCGACGGGTCGGCTCCTCGACACGTTCGTGCGCGGCCTCGACGGCATCCGCACCGCCCGTCGCCTCCCCCCGATCTTCGTGTGGACGGTGGTGCTCTGGATGTTCCCCGTCTTCGCCGCGTGGGCGGGACTGCGGTCGGTGCACCTCGAGCTGCCGTTCGTCGCGAGCTGGACCGTGCTCGCCTTCGTGGGCCTGAGCGTGAGCGTGCCGTCCGCGCCCGGCTACGTGGGCGTGTTTCACTTCGCGGCGGCCAAGGCGGTGGAGATCTTCGGCGTGACCCCCGCATCCGCACTCGGCTTCGCGCTGGTGTTCCACGTGAGCCAGCTCGTGCCCGTCACGGTCGTCGGCTGGCTCTACTTCCTGCGCGAGCCGATCTCGCTCGGCGGGGCGACTCGGGTCGGTCGCAGCGCTCACTGATCCGACGGCGCACCTCACGCCGCCCGCCGAACGGGGGCAGTCCAGCGAACCACGACGAAGCGTGCGCGGTTGCGACGCGCGGAGCCCGTCGTGTACGCTGCCTCCACCATGGCGCTGATCGTGCAAAAGTACGGCGGCTCCTCGGTTGCCGACGCCGAGAAGATCAAGAACGTCGCCCGCCGTGCCGTCGCGAGCGCACCGGGCAACCAGCTGGTGATCGTCGTCTCCGCCATGGGCAAGACGACGGACTCGCTCGTGGCCCTCGCCCACCAGGTGGCGCCACAGCCCGACCCGCGCGAGATGGACATGCTGCTCTCCACGGGTGAGCAGGTCACCATCGGCCTCCTCGCCATGGCCCTGCACGCGATGGGCTACAAGGCGCGCTCGTTCACCGGCCTGCAGGCCGGCCTCCGGACCGATCGCGCTCACACCAAGGCGCGCATCACGCGCATCACGCCCGATCGGGTGCGCGCCGCGCTCGACGCCGGCGAGATCGCCATCGTGGCCGGCTTCCAGGGCGTGAGCGACGCCGAGGAGATCACCACGCTCGGGCGCGGTGGCTCGGACCTGACTGGTGTCGCCATGGCCGCCGCGCTCAAGGCCGACGTCTGCGAGATCTACACCGACGTGGACGGTGTCTACACCGCGGATCCGAACATCGTGCCCGACGCGCGGAAGCTGACACGCGTGGCGTACGACGAGATGCTGGAGATGGCGAGCCTCGGCGCCAAGGTGTTGCAGGCGCGCTCGGTGGAGTTCGCCAAGAAGTACGGCGTGACCGTGCACGTGCGGTCGACGTTCAAGCCGGATCCGGGCACGCTGGTGACGAGGGAGGAGCCAGGAATGGAAGACGTGGTGGTCACGGGCATCACCCACGACCGCAGCCAGGCCAAGCTCTCGCTCCTTCGCGTCCCCGACCGGCCCGGCATCGCGGCGCAGGTGTTCGGCGCGGTGGCCGCGCACAACATCGTCGTCGACATGATCGTGCAGAACATCAGCCGCGACGGCTACACCGACCTGTCCTTCACGCTGCCGCGCAGCGACTACGCGCGCGCCAAGTCGGCCATCGAGGAGATCGCGGGCAAGGTCGGGGCCGCCGGCGTCGTGGCGGACGAGCGCGTGGCCAAGGTCTCGATCGTGGGCGCCGGCATGCGCAGCCACTCCGGCGTGGCCAGCCGCATGTTCGCCGCGCTCGCCAACGAGAACATCAACATCCAGATGATCTCGACGTCCGAGATCGGCACCTCCTGCGTCATCGAGGACAAGTACGCCGAGCTCGCCGTCCGCACCCTGCACGACACGTTCGCGCTGGCAACCGATTGAAGCGGAACCCTCGCAGGGTTCCCCCGCCCCCTCCTGGACCTCCGGACGTTACGTGCCCAAACGCAACCTGAACGAAGAATCGAGGAGTAAGCGTCATGGCTAGCAAGGGGAAAGCCGCCGTGTTCTTCGGGCCGGGAAAGCCGTTCGAGATCCGGGAGTACGACCTGCCGGAGATCGAGCCGGATGCCGTCCTGATCAAGATCTCGCTCGCGAACCTGTGCGGGTCGGACCTGCACTTCTGGCGCGGCGACGCGCCGCTGCGCCTGCCCGACGACGGCTGGATCTTCGGTCACGAGATGACCGGCAAGGTCGCCCGCCTGGGGAAGAACGTGAAGACCGACTCGCTCGGCCGCCCGCTCAAGGAAGGCGACCGCGTCGCCTACACCTACTTCTATCCGTGCGGCCGCTGCTACGTCTGCCTCAACGGCGAGTCCGCGGCGTGCCCGGCGAAGATCGAGCGCCCGCGCGGGCCGAAGGACTTCCCGACCTTCCATGGCGCGTTCGCGGAGTACTACTACCTGCGGCCCGGCGGTTCGCTCTTCGTCGTGCCCGACGCGCTGTCCGACGAGCTGGTCTCGCCCGTGAACTGCGCGCTCTCGCAGGTGATCTACGGCCTGCACCAGGTCGGACTGCGGTTCGGCGGGACCATCGCGATCCAGGGCGCGGGCGGCCTCGGCATCCAGGCCGCCGCGGTGGCGAAGGACATGGGCGCCGCGACCGTGATCGTCATCGATCAGCTCGCGGGTCGGCTCGAGCTCGCGCGAGAGTTCGGCGCCGACCACACGATCAACCTGAAGGAAGTCGCCGAGCGGAAGGACCGGGTGAGCCTCGTCAAGAAGCTCACCGGCGGGGTCGGCGTCGACATCGCGTGCGACTTCGTCGGCTTCCCCCAGGTCATCCCCGAGGGGATCGACATGCTGCGCGCGGGGGGCACCTACCTCGAGATCGGCACCATCAGTCGCGGCGCGAAGTTCGAGTTCGAGCCCTCGCAGCTCGTGTGGGGCGCCAAGAAGATCGTGGGCGTGATCATGTACGAGCCGTGGGTGATCCCCCGCGCCCTCGACTTCCTCACTCGCAACAAGACGCGCTTCCCCTTCGAGAAGCTGATCTCCCACAAGTACCCGCTCACCGAGATCAACCGCGCCTTCTCCGAGAGCGAGTGGCACAGCCGCGACACCACCGCCATCATGCGCTCCGCGCTCGTCCCGTAAACGCGCGGCGCGGCGCGGCCGCGCCGTCTCCGAGCCAGGCGGGCTCGGAGGGCGTCGACGCCGTCCATCCTAGATATCCAAGAGGCCGTGGCGGATGGCGAGCGCCACGGCCTCCGCGCGTGTCCGCGCGCCGACCTTGCCCAGGATCGCGGCGACGTGGAACTTCGCGGTGTGTCGCGAGATGCCGAGCCGCGCGGCGATCATCGCGTTGCTGGCGCCGTCCGCCATCAGCTCCAGGATCTCGCGCTCGCGCGCGGTCACGGCCGCGCCCGGCACGGCGGCCGCACCTCGTCTCCCGACGCCGTCAGCGCGTCGGGATGGACGGCGAGCAGCCCCGCGCGGACCGCGCGCACGGCGGCGCCGAGCTCGGCCGGCGTAGACGTGAGCGGCAACGAGGCGCGAAGTCC
>JBKPPN010000303.1:0-2489 GCA_046733575.1 Candidatus Methylomirabilota bacterium
GCCGCCCACCACGCCGGCGGCCGCAGGTCTGCGCGCGCGCTACGAGCAGATCGCCGCGCGGCTCGGCGGCGGCGACGCGGCGCGCGAGCGCGACGCGCTCAAGGCGGAGATCGTCGCGCTCTTCAAGGAAGTCGAGCGCGACCTCGCCGACCTCACCGCGCTGCGCGACGAGGTCAAGAAGCTCGCCGAGCTCTGGAAGACGATTCCGGCCGCGCGGCCGACGCTGTCCGCGGCGCCGCAGTTCGGCGCCGAGCGGCCGACGGTGCACGCCGACCACATCGGCGCCTCGACGTTCGTCGAGAAGGGGTGGGCGCTGATCTCGGCCGGCGACCACGCGGGCGCGGAGTCGGCGCTGACGCGCGCCCTCGAACTCTCGCCCAACAACCCGCAGGCCGAGTCGCTGCTCGGCTGGGCGCAGATGCTCCAGGAGAAGCACGACGACGCGCTGCTGAACTTCCAGAAGGTGCTCATGCGCGAGCCGGCCAACGCGCTGGCGCGCATCAACGTCGGCTACATCTGCCTCAAGAAGCGCATCTTCGGCGAGGCGATCGAGCACCTGTCGAAGGCGATCCGCCTCGACAACGACCGCAAGGCCACGCTGTACGCGCACTTCTACCTCGGCCTCGTGTACCTCGAGCGCGAGATGTACGAGGACGCCCAGACGTTCTTCACCAAGACGCTCGCCCTCGGCCCCAACCTCATCGAGGCGTACTACGAGCTGGGCCGCGCGTACTGGTTCGACGGCGACAAGGAGCGCGCGCTGCAGACGTGGCGCGACGGCTTCGCCGCGAACAAGTTCAACCAATGGGGGAAGCGCTGCGCGGAGCTGGTGAAGACGGTCGAGGAGGGAGGCGCGCCGCCCGGCGTCGCCTCGGTGCCAGCCTAACGCGCATCGCTCGCGCCGGCGCGCTGCTCGGCGCCGTATCGGCTCTCGTCCCCGCGCCCGCGCGTGGGCAGGTGGACACCGGGCCGGTCGACAGCGCACGCATCGACGTGCCGGCCGCCTCGCCGCGCTACGGCACCGCCGTGCGGCTCGACTCCGGCCGCTTCACGGTCGTGGCCTACCCGCGCGACCTGACTCTCGCGCGCTCGCTGCTCGCCAGCGCGGCCGGCCGCGACAGCTTTCCGGGGCTGCCTCGGCCGCGCGACCACGTGCTCATCGCCCTCGCGCCCGACCGCGTCGCGTTCCGCGAGTGGGTCGGCCCCGGCGCGCCGGAATGGGGCGCCGCGATCGCCGCCCCGGAGTCGCGCCGCATCGTGATGCAGGGAAGCAGCGCCGGCAGCGACGCCGGCGACCCGATCCCGGTGCTGCGCCACGAGCTCGCGCACCTCGCGCTGCACGAGGCGATGGGAGAGCTCCCGCCGCGGTGGTTCGACGAGGGGTACGCGAGCTACAGCGCCGGCGAGCTGGAGCGAGACGACGCGCTCGCCACGAACGTCGCCCTCGCGCTGCGCGGGATGCCGGCGCTCGACGCGCTCGACTCCTCACTCGTGCGCGGGCCCTCGGAGGCGCAGGCCGCGTACGCGCTCGCCTACCGCGCCGTGGCCGACCTCGCCGCGCTCGACCCGGAGCGCGGCCTCGCCCTCTTCTTTCGATACTGGAAGGAGTCCAAGTCCTTCGACGTCGCGGTGCGCCAGGCGTACGGCATCACCGCGGCGGCGTACGAGAAGCGCTGGCAGCAGCAGACCCGCCGCCGCTACGGCGCCCTCGCCATCTTCGCCGACTTCACCCTCGGCGTGGTGCTCATGCTGGCGGTGCTGACGCCGCTCTACGTCTCGCGCCGCCGCCGCGACCGCCTGCGCATGGCCGCGATGCGCGCCGCCGACGAGAGGGCCGAAAGGGAGCGCCTCGAACGGGAGAGCGTCATCGACGAGCTGCTCCGATCGCTCCCGCCGTCGTCCTCGGCGCCGCCGCCGCCGCCGCCTCCGACCGAGGAGCCACGCTAGCCAGCCGGCGCCGGCGCGGCGGGTACGCGCCTTGACGTCAGCAGTGCCGCGGTCCGGCGGTGCCGACCGCGTCGAACCGTACGAACGAGTGCAGGGAGGGAGATCATGGCGGACGACGAGCGGCGGGAGAAGCGCGGCAACGATGACGCGGAGCGCGCCCGGCAGGAGCGGAACCCCGAGAGCGGCGCGAAGTCCGAAGGCGGCCGCGAGGCCGGCGGCGGGATGCGCGACGCACGGCACGGCATCCCGGGCAAAGGCTTCGACGCGGGCACCGGCTACGGCGGCGCCGGCGGCTCGAGCGCCTACAGCGGCGAGAGCAGCTACGGCGGACAGGCAGGCTACGGCGGCTCCACGACGCGTGGCGCCTACGGCGGCGGCCAGTTTGGTCGGCCCGACGACCCGGGCGGCGCGTTCGCGGGTCGCGGCGAGGGGGCGGCGGAGTCGGCTGACGACGCCGACGCCACGGGTGGGAGCGACGCGCCTGACGGCGCCGACGCGGCGAACGGCAGCGACCCCGACGCGACGGGCGGCTCGCGTTAGGC
>JBKPPN010000304.1:0-6192 GCA_046733575.1 Candidatus Methylomirabilota bacterium
CCTCGTCGCCTGACTGACATCGCCGTCGCGTCGCGCCCCGTGCCCGCGCTACCCGAGCTCACCCGCGACACGCCGTCGGCACACCGCCGACGCGGGGGCGAGACCGAGGCGCGTCGACGCCTCGACGACTGGCTTGCGAGCGGCCTGGCGCAGTACGCCGAGCGCCGCGACGATCTCGCCCGCGACGCCACGTCCCGCCTGAGCGCCGATCTCCACTTCGGCTGCCTGTCCGCCACCGAGGTGCTGGCGCGGCTCGATGGACGCCCCGGCGGAGAGGCCTTCGCGCGTCAGCTCTGCTGGCGCGACTTCTTCTCCCAGGTGCTCGCGGCGCGTCCCGACATGTCGCACACCGACTACCGTCCGCGCGGCGATCGGTGGCGACGCGACGCGCGTGCGCTGGAGGCGTGGAAGGCGGGCCGCACGGGCTATCCGATCGTCGACGCCGGCATGCGCCAGCTCGCGGCCGAGGGCTTCCTGCCGAATCGCGCGCGCCTGATCGTGGCGTCGTTCCTCGTGAAGGACCTGTACGTCGACTGGCGTCTCGGCGCCCGACACTTCGCCGAGCTGCTCGTCGACGCCGACGTCGCGAACAACGTCGGCAGCTGGCAGTGGGTGGCCGGCACGGGCAACGACACGCGTCCGAACCGTGTGCTCAATCCGATCGCGCAGGCGCGCCGATTCGATGCCGACGGCGCCTACGTGCGCCGCTGGGTGCCGGAGCTCGCGGACATCGACGGCGCGTCGATCCACGAGCCGTGGCGTCTCCCGGGGACGGTCCGGCGCCGCCTCGACTACCCGGCTCGCATCGTGGTCCACGAGGACGCCGCCGCCCGGTTCCGCTCTCGGCGCGGGCACTGACGTATCGATCTGACGACCTTCCCCGACCGCGTCGACAGCTCGTAGAGTGCTGGCGATGGACGCGGAGACCCGCGACCACCTCGACCACTTCGCCGCTCCTTCCAGGCGTCGATCCGAGCGACGAATGCCCAGATGCGCCGGCACTTCGACGTCGTGGCGGAACGGCTGCGCGGCGAGATCGGGACGGTGGCCGAGGGTGTCGTCGCGAAACAGCGAGCGCACCGAGCCGGTCGGGACGAAGATCCGGCACGACATGGCGAGCGCGCGTCAGCTCGCGGGGCGGTAGCCCACCGAGTCCTCGTACTTCTCCAGCTCCTCGGGCGGCAGGAACTCCGCCTCCCATGCCTGGATCTGATCGAAGCCCGCGAAGCGGTGGACGTTGCCCATCGGGTGCGTCTTGAAGCGCTCGTTGAAGTCGTGCTCGGCCATCGGCCCCTGGTCGCGCAGCGCCACCGCGTAGTCGTACACGGCCTGCATCGTCACGCGGAACGTCGAGCCCGGCGTGATGGCGAGGGCAATCCCGAGCGCGTTCATCTGCCCGAGAGTGAAGCGTGGCGAGACGCCGGTCATGTTGTAGAAGACCTTGCCGGGAAGCTCGCGGCAGACGCGCGTGACCTCTTCCACGCTCGTCGGGCCTTCGACGAACACCAGATCGGCGCCGGCGTCGAGGTAGGCGTGGCCGCGACGGATCGCCTCGTCCAGCGTGCCGCCGTGAGCGCCGCGCGCGTCGGTGCGCGCGATCAGCACGAAGTCGGGATCGACGTCGCGACGCGCACGATCGGCGGCGCGATACTTGCCGACTGCCTCCTCGAGCGGAATCACGCGCCGCCCCGCGACGTGGCCGCAGCGCTTCGGGATGACCTGGTCCTCGAGGTGAATGGCGGCCACACCGGTCTGCACGTACTCGCGCACGGTGCGGATGACGTTGATGGCGTTGCCGTAGCCGTTGTCGCTGTCCGCGATCACCGGGACTTTCACGGCGTTGGCGATGTAGCGGGCGTTGAGGTGCATCTCGGTCATGGTAGCGAGCCCGGCGTCCGGCATGCCGAGCAGCGCGAGCGAGGTGCCGTACCCGGTCATGTAGACGGCGGGGAAGCCGACGTGCTCCAGGATGCGTGCGCTGAGCGCGTTGTAGCAGCCGGGCACGAACAGCGTGGTGCCGCGCGCGAGCAAGGCGCGGAGCGCGGTCGTCGCCTTCATTCCGTGTATCGCTCCTCGATGGCGTGCCACCAGTCGAAGCCCACCTTCTTGAAGATGTCGAGGGGAGACAGCGCCCGCCCGTCCGGGAAATCGGTGCCGGTCTCCCTGAGCTGGGCGAGCGCGTGCTCTATGGCCGGGATCGCGGCGCCCATGCACACGGTGGGATGGATGACGATCTTGAAGCCCATCCGCTCCAGGTCGGCCGTCTTCACCCGCGGCGTCCGTCCGCCCGGCACCTGGTTCATCAGGAGCGGCGCCTTGACCTCGCGCGCGACGCGCTGGATCTCGTCGTCCGTCTGGGGCGCCTCCACGAAGATCACGTCCGCGCCCGCCTCGCGGTAGAGGTTGGCGCGCTCGATGGCGTCGTCGAGGCCGGTGACGGCGCGGGCGTCGGTGCGCGCGATGATGACGAAGTCGCCGTCGGTGCGGTGCTCCACCGCGGCGCGGATCTTGAGCGCGAACTCCTTGGCGGGGATCACCTGCTTGCCCGCGATGTGGCCGCATTTCTTCGGCGCCACCTGGTCCTCGAGGTGACACCCCGCCACGCCGGCGCGCTCGTACTCGCGCACGGTGCGCACCACGTTCAGCGCGTTGCCGTAGCCCGTGTCGGCATCGGCGATGACGGGGAGCGAGACGCACGCCGCGATGTGACGCGCGTTGTCGACCATCTCGGTCAGCGTCGTGAGGCCCAGGTCGGGCTGACCGATGTGCGAGGCCGCCGTGCCCGCGCCCGTCATGTAGACGCAGCGAAAGCCGGCCGCCTCCACCAGGCGGGCCGAGAAGCCGTCGTAGGCGCCGGGAGCCACGATGATTCCCGGTGCGTTCAGCATGGTACGCAGCTGCGTGGTGGGGCGCATGTCGGAATCTCCTGCTGACGGGCGATGACGCGGGCGCGCGGGACGGCCCTGAGCGGTCCCGCGCGCCCGCGCGAGGATCAGAGCGCGGCGATCACCATGATCTCGACGAGGAACTTCGGGGCGGCCAGCTTGCACTCGATGGTGGCTCGCACGGGCATGTTGTTGGGATCGATCCAGGCGTCCCACGCCTTGTTCATGTCTTCCCACTTCGTGATGTCGGTGATGAAGACCTGGGCCGACAGCACCTTCGACTTGTTCGTGCCCGCCGCGGCGAGCGCCTTGTCGATCTTGCGCAGGATGTCCGCCGTCTGCGCGGTGACGTCGCCGCTGGTGTCGTCCGCCGTGATGCCCGCGACGTACACGGTGTCGCCATGCACGACCGCCGTCGAGAACCGCTTTCCCGGATTCACGCGCTTGATGGTCATGACGCTGTCTCCTTTTTGAAGGGAAACCCTCGCAGGGTTTCCCCTTCCCTTCCCCCTGTTTGAAGGGAAGCCCTCGCAGGGTTCCCCTTCTTCCCACTCGTCGAAGGGACACCCTCGCAGGATTTCCCCTTCCCTTCCACTGGTCGAAGGGACGCCCTTGCGGGGTTCCGCTTCCCTTCCGGTGTGGAGCGCGCGCGACGTCGATACCGGGTCGGTCCGGCCAGTTGCGTCGCGCGGCGAGGACAAGATACGCCATTTCCGGGTGATAATGACGCGCCATGATCGAGCGTGCGGCGTCCGACCATGCGCGTGCCGACGACGTGTCGCGTCCCGAGACGGCGGACGTGCTGCCGGCGCATCGATTCGACGAGGCGAAGCTGCTCGCGTATCTCGAGCGCCACGTCGACGGCGTGCGCGGACCGCTGACGGTGCGGCAGTTCCGCGGCGGGCAGTCGAATCCGACGTACCTCCTCGACGCGGGCGGCCGGCAGTTCGTGCTGCGCCGCAAGCCGCCGGGCAAGCTGCTGCCCTCGGCACACGCCGTCGACCGCGAGTACCGCGCCATGACCGCACTGCGCGACACCGGCGTTCCGGTACCGCGCACCTACGTGCTGTGCGAAGACCCCGACGTCGTGGGCACCATCTTCTACGTGATGGATTTCGTGCCGGGACGGATCTTCCGTGATCCGTCCGCGCCCGGCGTCGCCCCCGCCGAGCGCGCCGCGATCTTCGATTCCCTGAACGACGTGCTCGCGCGCCTGCACACCGTCGACGCACGCGCCGTCGGCCTCGACACCTTCGGCCGCGCCGGCAACTACTTCACGCGCCAGATCCACCGCTGGAGCGAGCAGTACCGCGCGTCGGAGACCGAGAAGATCGACGCCATGGAGCGGCTCATGGCGTGGTTGCCCGACCACATTCCCCCCGGAGACGAGTCGACCGTCGTGCACGGCGACTACCGCCTCGGCAATACCGTCGTGCACCCGACCGAGCCGCGCATCGCCGCGGTGCTCGACTGGGAGCTCTGCACGATCGGACATCCGCTCGCCGATCTCGCGTACAACTGCCTGCCGTTCCGCCTGCAGCGCGTGGAGGCGGACGGGCTGGTCGGCCTCGACCTGTCCGCCCTCGGTATTCCGTCCGAAGAGGCGTATGTCGCGGCGTACTGCCGGCGCACCGGGCGGAGCGGGATCCCGCGCTGGGACTTCTACGTCGCCTTCGCGATGTTCCGCATCGCCGCCATCTCGCAGGGCATCATGGGTCGCGTCATCGCAGGGACCGCGAACGATCCGAACGCGCGCCTGCGCGGGGAGCGCGCCCGCCCGCTCGCAGAAGCCGCGTGGGACCTCGTCGAGCACGGCACCGCGTGACGCGGCTGACGCGGCTCTCCGTCGTCCTCGTCGCCGTTCTCGCCGCGTCGTGCGCCGGTCTCGCGCCGGTGCCGTCCCGGCTCGCCGGCATCGAGCACGTCGTCGTGATCTACCAGGAGAACTGGAGCTTCGACGGCCTCTACGGCAAGTTCCCCGGCGCCAACGGGATCGCCAACGCCGGCGACACCGTGAAGCAGACCGACGTGCGCGGACAGCCGTACACGACGCTGCCGCCGTCGATCGACAACTGGAAGCGCCAGCCCGAGACGCGGATCCCCGCGAATCTGCCCGTGGGGCCGTTCGATCTCGCCCGGTACGTGCCGCCCGATGAGATGACGGGCAATCCCGTGCATCGCTTCTACCAGCAGCAGTATCAGATCAACGGCGGCAAGATGGACCGCTTCGTGGCGTGGGGCGGCACGGGCGGCCTGGTCATGAGCTACTACGACGCGACGCACATGCCGCTCGGCAAGCTGGCCCAGCAGTACGTGCTCGCCGACAACTTCTTCCACGCCGCGTTCGGCGGCTCCTTCCTGAACCACATGTGGCTCGCGTGCGCGTGCACGCCGTACTGGCCCGAGGCGCCCGCCGTCATGCGCGTGCACCTCGACAGCAACGGCATGCTGATGCCCAACGGCGACGGCGACGTGACGCCCGACGGCTACGTCGTGAACACCGCCTACACGGTCAACACGCCGCATCCGAGCAACACGCCCCCCGACCGGCTCCTGCCCAGCATGACCAACCCGACCATCGGCGATCGGCTCGACGACAAGGGCGTGTCGTGGGCGTGGTACGCGGGAGGCTGGCGCGAGGCGCTGGCGGGAAGGCCCCACCGGATCTTCCAGTATCACCACCACCCGTTCGCCTACTTCGCGAAGTGGGCGGACGGCACCGACGCGAAGGCGCGCCACCTGAAGGACGAGGAGGAATTCGTCAGCGATCTCAAGACGGGCCGACTCCCGACCGTCAGCTTCATCAAGCCGCTGGGTCCCGACAACGAGCACCCCGGCTACGCCAACGTCATCCAGGGCCAGCAGCACGTGGCCGATCTCGTGGACGCGATCCAGAAGAGTCCGTACTGGCCGAGGACGGCCATCATCATCACCTACGACGAGAACGGCGGGCGCTGGGATCACGTCCCGCCCCCGCGCGTCGACCGCTGGGGCCCGGGCGTGCGCGTTCCGACCATTGTCATCTCCCCGCTGGCCCGACGCGCCTTCGTCGATCACACCTACTACGACACGACGTCCATCCTGAAGCTCATCGAGACCCGCTGGCAGCTCCCCCCCCTCGGCTCCCGCGACGCCGCCGCCAACGACCTGCGCAACGCCTTCCGCTGATCTCGACGCGCTCGAGTCGCGCTGCGCGCTAATCAGTCTGGCGAGATCCTTGACGCCTCGTCCGGTGTGGCGCCGGGGTACGTGCTGGGGGTGGGGGCGGGTACCGCGTTTACCGCCACACAAAAATGATTACGCCCCA
>JBKPPN010000305.1:0-7658 GCA_046733575.1 Candidatus Methylomirabilota bacterium
AAGGTGCAGACCACGCTGACCGACGCCACCGACGAGGCGCTGCGCCGCGTGGACGATCTCGTGCGCGACCCCACGCGGTTCCAGTCCTTCATGCGCTTCCTGCGGGACTCCGGCCTGCCCGAGGTGGCGCCGCGGCTTCGCGCCGCCGAGGCGCTCATCGGGGCGGGACGTCTCGAGCCCGCACTGACGATCCTGCCCGCCGCCGACACGTCGCTGCGCGCGCGTCAGCTCCGCGCGCTCGCGCTGTCCAAGCTGCGTCGCGACGACGACGCGCTCGCCTTGCTGGAGCCGCTCTTCGCACACAACGAGATCGACGCCGAGACGGGCGGCATCCTCGGCGGGATCTACAAGCGCCTGTGGCAGCGCACGGGCGATCGCGCCTACCTCCTGCGTGCGCTCGACACGTACGCCGTGACGTTCGCGGCCACCGGCGCCCCGTACGTCGGCATCAACGTCGCGTCGATGGCGCTGCTGCTCGATCGTCGGGACGAGAGCGCGCGCAGCGCGGCCACGATTCGCGACCGCCTCCAGGCCGTGCCGGAGCGGGAGCTGGACCACTGGGCGCGCGCCACGCTCGCGGAGGCATTCCTCGTGCTGGACGACCTCGAGAACGCGGGCCGCTGGTACGAGAAGGCGACCGCGCGGGCCGTCACGATGCCGCAGGACGTCGCCGTGATGCGGCGGCAGGCGCGATTGCTCCTCCCCCGGCTCGGCCACGCCGCGAAGGCGCTCGATGCATCGCTGCCCGTCCCCGCCGTCGTCGCCTTCTCCGGTCACATGACGGACGCGCCCGGCCGCGCCGTCCCGCGCTTCCCCGAGAGCAAGGTGGAGGCGGTGCGGGCACGGCTGCGCGCCTGGCTGCGTGAGCACGGCGGCCGCGTGCACGGTGTCTGCTCCGCGGCGCGCGGCGCCGACTTGCTGTTCCTCGGTGAGGTGCTCGCGAGCAACGGGACCGCGACGGTCGTGCTGCCGTTCCCCGCCGCCGATTTCAAGAAGATCTCCGTGGGCCAGGGCTGGGACGAGCGCTTCGACGCGGCCCTCGCGCAGGAGCGCGTCGAGGTACGGCCCCCGCTCCTCGACGCCGCGCCGCCCGAGGCGGAGCAGCCTGCCGCGTTCGAGCGCTGCAACCTGGCCGTCGTCGACGAGGCCGAGCGTCTGGCCGAGCTGTTCGACGACGCCGCGCCGACCCTGCTCACGGTGTGGAACGGCAGCCCCGGCGATGGCAGCGGGGGCACCGCGCACGCCGTCACGGTGTGGCGTCAGCGCGGCCATCCCTGCGACAACATCGACGTGTCGCTGCTGTGACATGGCCTACGACGCGTTCATCTCGTACAGTCACGCCGCCGACGCCAAGCTCGCCGCCGCGATCCAGCGCGGCCTGAGCCACTTCGCGCGCCCGTGGTATCGGATTCGCGCGCTCCGCGTCTTCCGCGACCAGACCAGCCTCTCCGCGAATCCCGCGCTGTGGAACTCGATCGCGCGCGGCCTCACCGACTCGCAGTTCCTCGTGCTGCTCGCCTCGCCGCCCGCGAAGGCGTCGCCGTGGGTGACGCGCGAGATCGAAGCCTTCCTCGGCACGCGGTCGTCGGACAGGATCCTCGTCGTGCTCACGCACGGCGAGATCGCCTGGGACAACCGCACCGGCGACTTCGACTGGACGCGCACGACGGCGTTGCCCGAGTGCCTGCGCGGCCGGTTCGCCGAGCAGCCCCTCTACGTCGACATGACGTGGGCGAGCAGCGCCGAGCAGCTCACGCTGCGCTTCCCCCGCTTCCGCGACGCGATCCTCGACCTGGCCGCTCCGCTCCACAGCAAGGCCAAGGACGAGCTGGACAGCGACGACCTGCGCGAGCACCGCCGCACGCGTCGCCTCGCCACGTCGGCCATCGTGCTGCTCGCCGCACTGAGCGTCTCGCTCGGCGTGGCCGCGGTGTACGCGACGCGGCAGCGCAACGAGGCCGTCACGCAGAGCCGCATCGCGCAGGAGCAGCGTCGTGTCGCCGACGAGCAGCGCGGCGTGGCGGAGACGGCGCGCCAGGTGGCGGAGACGCGACGGCAGGAAGCGGAGGCCCAGCGCCGGCGCGCCGAGGACGAGCGGGCCATCGCGCTCTCGCGACAGCTCGCCGCGCAGGCCGTCGGCGCGATGTCGAGTCGGCTCGACGTGGCCCTGCTGCAGGCCGCGCAGGCCGTCGCGGTCCGCGCCACCGAGGAGGCCGAGAGCGCGCTCCTCGCCACCCTCGTCCACAGCCCTCATCTCCGCCGCTTCCTGTGGGACGAACCGGCCACGCTGAGCGCCGCCGCGCTGAGCGCCGACGGCCGCGTGCTGCTCGCGCAGACCGAGGCGGGGACGCTACGACTTCGCTCGATCACGCCCGATGCCGTCCGCTCGCTGGGCCCCGTGCCGTCCGGACGCGACGTCGCCGGCATCGCGCTCAGCCGCGACGGCCGGCTCGTCGCCCTCGCCACCGAGTCGCGTGTCCAGATCCGCGATCGACGGACGGGCGCGCTGCGCCAGACGCTGACTGCGGGGCTCGAGGGCCGCGCCGCGCCCACCCTGCTGACGCTCAGCCCCGACGGGACGCTGGCTGCCGCGTACGAGTCGTCGGCGGGCGTGCTGATCTGGGACGTGGCACGCGGGGCGCTTCGCGGGCCTGCGCTGACACCCAAGCGCTGGGAGCATGCGCTCGCCTTCAGTCCCGACAACCGCGTGCTCGCCACGGGCGCCCACGACGGCAGCATCGTCCTGTGGGACGTCGCCACCGGACGCCCGCTGGGCGGTAAGCTGGATGGCCATTCCGGGAAGATCTTCGATTTGCTCTTCTCGCCCGACGGACGCGTGCTGGCGTCGGGCAGCGAGGACCGCAGCGTGAGGCTCTGGGATGTCGCCAGCGGCCGCGCGCTCGCCGCGCCACTGCGGGGCCACGAGCCGTGGCCGCTCGGCCACGAGCGCTGGGGACTGAGTCTCGCCTTCAGTCCGGACGGCCGGCGGCTCGCCTCGGGCGCGAAGGACGGCAACGTCTTGCTGTGGGACATCTCGGCGGGCGGGCCCCTCGGCCCCGCCATGCGCGGTCACGGCGCCGGCGTGGTGACGCTCGCGTTCACCGACGGCGGACGCTCACTCGTCTCGGTGGGGCAGGACGGAACGGTGGCGCACTGGGTCACGGAGTCCCGCAGCGTCATCGCGACCGCGCTCGAGGGCGTGAGCGAGGGCGCCGTCGACGTCGCGTTCACCGCCGACGGGACCCACCTCGCGGCCGCGTCGCTCGATGGAAGCGTCAGCGTGTGGGACGTTCGCACCGGGCGTCGCGTGCGCGCGCCGCGCGCACCCGCGCCCTCATCACCGATCGCGATGGCGTTCACGCCGCCGGGCGACACGCTGCTCACGACGTCGGCGCGTCAGCTCGTCGAGTGGAGCGTGGCCACCGGCCAGACGCGCACCCGGAGCCTGACGTCGAGCCGCGACGACGTGGTGCGCGCCGCGTTCTCGTCCGATCGCACGCTCGTCGCGACGAGCACCGGCGCGGACCTGGTCCTGCTGGACCGTGCGCGCGGCACGACGACGCGCCTGCCCGTCGCCACCGCGTCGCCGTGGCACCAGGTCACCAGCCTGGCCTTCAGTCCCGACGGACGGTGGCTCGCGTCCGGCGCGTTCGATGGAACGCTCGCGGTCTGGAACGTGGCGACGGCGCGTCTCGCCCGTCCCGCCGTCGGCGCCCACCGCGAGGCCGTTCAGGCGCTCGCCTTCAGTCCCGACGGCGGGACGCTGGCCTCCGCCGCCGTCGGGACCGCGGACTTCGACTCCCACGTCCGCCTCTGGGACGCCGTCACGTTGCGCCCGCTCTCGCCGACGCTCGCCGGGCACGAGAGCCCGGTCCGCGCGCTCGCGTTCAGTCCGGACGGCCACACCCTCGCCGCCGGCGAAGGCGAGCGCGTCACGCTGTGGCGCGTCGACCGCCGTCAGCGCACCGGTCAGCCCTTGCGTGGTCACCGCGGCCCGATCCTGTCGCTGGCGTTTGCGCCCGACGGCCACTCACTGGCCTCGGCAGGCCACGACGAGCGGATCCTGCTCTGGGATCTCCGACCCGCCTCGTGGCTGCGCCACGCCTGTACGATCGCGAACCGGCGCCTGACCGACACCGAATGGCCGCGGCTCGTCGGCGACCTGCCGTACGAGCCGGTGTGTCGCTGACCCGACCGTTTAGGGGAGTGTGTCCCGGTGACCCGACGAGCGGCGCGGCTTGGCCGCGCCGCCTCCGAGCCGGGGGGGCTTGGCGGGCGTCGGGCGCCCCAATGTTCGACTAGAGCGCCTTGTACACCTCCGACTCGAACGTCTCGTAGAGATCGAGCGCCGTCCGATCGCAGAACGGCAGCAGCTGCGACAGGAACACGCCGCAGACACGACGCGTGCGATCGATCCAGAAGTACGTGTTCGCGAGCCCGGCCCACGCGAGGCTGCCCGCCGAGCGTCCCGTCGCCGACGGCTGCGTGTTGATCAGGAAGCTCAGGCCCCACTTGACCGACGTGCCGGGGAAGAGCTCCACGTCGTTCGACAGGGGCGGCATGGCCGTCTTCAGGGTGGTGACGTCGAGCGCGCCGATATGGTTCTGCGCCATCTGCTCGACGGTCTCGCGCCGCAGCACCTGCACGCCGTTGCCCGTCCCCCCGTTCAGGATCATGCGCGCGAAGGCGAGATAGTCGCGCGCCGTGCCGTAGAGCCCGCCGCCGCCCATCCAGAACTCGGGAGTCTCCGGGAGCGCGAACTCGATCGGCGTCAGCACGCCCTTCTCGTCGCGCTGGTGAACCCGTGACAGGCGCGCGCGCTGCGACGCCGAGATGCGGAACGACGTGTCCGCCATGCCGAGCGGCCGGAAGATGTGGTCCTCGAAGTAGCGGTCCAGCGTCTGGCCCGACGCCGCCTCCACCATCTTGCCCACCCAGTCGATGTTGATGCCGTACTCCCAGCGGTCGCCCGGATCGAACAGGAGCGGCGTGGTCAGCGCGGCGTTGGCGCACGTCGTGATGCCGGGCGTCTGCGTCGCCTCCTGGTACCGCGCGACGTCCGCGCTCCAGATCTCGTAGGCGTAGCCGGCGGTGTGGGTCAGCAGGTGGCGCAACGTGATCGGCCGCTTGGGCGCGCGCAGGCGCGGCGTGTTGCCGTCCCAGCCGTCGAGCACCTGGGCCGGCCCGATCTGCGGGACGATCTCGCTCGCCGGCCGCTCGAGCACGAGCTTGCCCTTCTCGACCAGCTGCATGGCGGCCGTCGCCGTGACCGCCTTCGTCATGGACGCGAGCCACACCACCGTGTCGATGGTCATCGGGGTGTTGGTGCCGATCTCGCGCGTGCCGAACGCGCCCTCGTACAGCGTCTCCTTGTCGGTGGCGGCGGCGACGATGATCCCGGGCATCTGCTTCGACGTGACGGCCTGGCTGAACACCGTGTCGACGTTCGGGAGGTTTCTCATGCTCATCTCCTTCCCTGGCTGACGGACGACCTCGAGACCTTCCGCGCGGCGGCGACAGCTTAGCGCTGTCGCCCGCCGCCCTCAATGCGTCGTTGCTTCGCGACGGCCGGGACGACGCGCGAGCGTCAGCCCGTCCGGGGTGGAATCGTCCCCGCAGTCAGCGTCTTGGCGACTTCGACGCGGGCGCTCTTCAGGCCCTCGCGGAGGGCCTGCTGACGTTCGTGCCAGAAGCCGCTGAACTCGCGGCTCATGCGTGAGTTCGCGGCGCGGTCGAGCGCCCAGGACAGGACGAAGCCGCTCACGAGGAGCAGCAGCAGCGCGGGCGAGCTGACGAGCTCGCGCGCCGTGCGGAGCAGCTTGAAGACGCGCAGCGTGGCCACGTTGACGGCGAGCGCGCCCAGGTTGTGAAAGAAGTCCGCCGGCGTCGTTCGGGCGCCTTCGGGCGCAGACGCGGCGATCAGAACGGCGAGGCAGCTCAGGAGGTAGACGTAGTACGAGATCCGGCCGACGACGATGGCGCCGGGCACGCGGGCGAGCAGTGAGCGGCCCTGCCCATCGTCCGACGACCGCAGCGTCGACTCGACGGCGCGGGCGCGCGCGGCCACCGACTCGTCCTTGTCCGCATCGCCCGTCGGCGTGAACACGACGCTGGCGCGCGGAGCGAGGTTCCCCGGGGCGTAGTCGTCGGTGCCGTGCGCGACGCGCTCGAGCGCGCTCAGGTGCAGGGCAGGCGGCATCGCGAAGTCCGCGCAGACGCGCGCCATGTCGCGCGGCTTCCAGCGGTAGAACATCCCGAGGCCGGCGCGCGAGTCGTAGAGCTTGTCGTCGACGTTGGCGTGCTCCTTGTAAAACTCGCGGTCGCGCGGGATGACGCGCAGGCCGTGGCGCGCCGCGCGCTCGAGCATCCAGTCGAGCGTCACCAGCGACATGCCCTGCTTGGGATAGCCGCCGCCGACGTTCGAGTGCGAGCCAGCGAACCACACCTGCTCGATGCGCTCCGCGTCGCTGGCGTCGCGCGGCCGCCACGCCACGGGCGCGAACTCCGCGCGCGCGTCGTCGAGGGAGAAGGCCTGGCATGCGTGCTTCACGTGCTGCCCGAGGAGCGGATCGGGAAACTTGAAGCGATAGACGGCGAAGTTGACGACGTTGCTGATGTGAAACGGCAGCCCGACCGCGTCCACGGTGTCCCACACGCCCATGAACGTGATGCTCGGCTGGCCGGGCAGGCAGCACTCGGCCCTGAACGCGTCGACCTCGCGCATCTCGGGCGGCCCGAACAGCTTCTGCTGGAGCCAGGTGCGATACCGCTGGCGATAGATCCGGTAGCCGCGTCGCACCACGGTCTGGAGATCGGCCGCGCTCGCCGTCTTCCTCGCGTCGACCAGTCCGCAGGTGCCGATGAATCCGGCCAGCGTCCGGACGGTGAAGGCGCCGCGACTGAAGCCGAAGAGGAAGATCCGGTCGCCCTCGTCGTAGATGCGCACGATCTCGCGGTAGAGCTGGCGGACGTTGCGGCTGAGCCCGAATCCGGTCGCGCCCGCGAAGATCTTGAGTGGCTTGAAGTCCTCCGTGCCCACGCCGTCGTCGTACAGCGCGACCTGCGGCGGGAGTCGAGGGTCCGTGCGATGACCGTTGAGGTCGACGGCCTCGAAGAGCTTGAAGACGTTCGTGCCACGGCCCTGGATGTCGCGGTTGCCCGTCCCGTCCGAGCACACGACGATGTTCTTGCCGCCGCGCCGGGGCGCCGTCACCGCCTGAACCTCAGCCATCGCATGCGGGCGCGGACATCAGCCGTCGACAGACTCGGTGATGCCGGGCCGACAGTCAACCCGCGCTCGAGCGGATCAGGCGGTGCGGCGGTGAACCCGCGTCGACGTGTCGAGCGGGAGCGGCCACGAGGCGGCGTCGCGACGCCAGCTCACGATGAACGCCCAGCGGTCGGTACCCTCCACCTCGCCGACGAGCCAGGGATCACCCTGCGCGGACCAGTAGTACGCCGGCGTGGCGACGAGGAAGCGTCCGAACACGCCGAGCTGCACGGCGTCGTCGTACTTGAGGAGCACGTCGTCGGGCAGCACGATGTCCGCCTGGTGCACGGGCGCCACCTTCACGCGTCGCACGAGACCCAATCGCCGGGGCAGGGTGCGGGCGATCCGGTGATGGACCTGGTCCAGCGAGCACAGCGGCCCGTAGAGC
>JBKPPN010000306.1:0-8464 GCA_046733575.1 Candidatus Methylomirabilota bacterium
GGCAGACTCTTTGCCGGCAATCCCCTGTCGGCGGTGTCTCGGCTGATGTCGCGAGCCTCGTTCGTGGCCCCGGACCGACGCGACCCCGTTTCGGGTAGGCTTGTCCGATGATCGCCAGAACAACCGCCCGCGTCTGTGGCCTGTTCGTCCTGAGCCTCGTCCTCTCGACGTGCGCCTCGCTCGATGCGGCGCCGCGGTCGCCGGTGACGATCCAGATCCTCGCCGTCTCCGACTGGGACGCGCAGCTCGATCCGCTCTCGGGCGTGGGCGGCGCGGCCGTGCTCTCCGCGTACTTCGCACAAGAGCGCAGGGCCAATCCCTCGACGGTGACGTTGACGGCGGGGAACTCCTTCGGTGTCTCACCCCCGCTGTCGGGCGTCTTCGACGATGTCCCCGCCATCCTCGCCATGCGCCTCATGGGGTTCGACGCCGATACGCTGGCGAACCACAACTTCGATCACGACCTCGCCTACCTGCAGCGGCTGATCACCCTCGCCGGCGCGACCCCCGGGACCCAGCCCGGCGCGGCGTTCCGGTACGTCTCAGCCAACCTGAAGAACCGCGACGCCAATCTCACCGGTGTGCACGACTTCGAGATCCTCGACGTGGGCGGCGTGAAGGTGGCGGTCATCGGCCTGACGAATCCTGACGCCCCGGCGCTGGTCACCGGCGGCAACTTCGGCAGCATCGAGGTCGCCGACCCCGTGGCCGCCGCCAGTCGCGCGCGCGTCGCGGCTAAGCGCGCAGGCGCGACGGTGTTCGTCGCGGTCGTTTCCGCGGGCGTGACGGCGGTCGATCCGGACACGGGCGCGCCGAGCGGGCCCCTGATCGACTTCGCGCGTCGCGTCCACGGATTCGACGTCATCCTCGGCGGCCAGACGGACGTCGAGTTCGCCGGCGTGATCAACGATGCGCTGGTCGTCGAGAATCGCAGCAAGGGCCAGACGTACTCGAAGATCCAGCTGACCGTCGATCCGCACAACGGCCGCATCCGGTCGCGCAGCCAGGCCTTCGTGACGCCGGACGCAGGCGCGGTCACGCCCGACCCGGCCGTCGTCCAGATGCTCGATGTCTACCGTGCTCAGCTGCCCGCGATCCTGGCGACCGTCATCGGTTCGTCGACCGTTCTCGTCGCGCGCACGGACGCCTGTGGCGCCGCGGATGGCCTGCTGTGCGAGTCGCTCGCCGGCGACGTCGTCACGGATGCCATGCGGGTCACGTCGAAGACCGACTTCGCCGTCACGAATGGCGGCGGCATCCGCGCCGACCTCACGTGTCCCACCCCCGACGACCCCACCGACTTCTGTCCACCGTACAGCCCGCCACCGTTCGTGACCTCGCGCGGTCAAGTGCTCACCGCGCTGCCGTTCGGCAACGTCGTGGTGACGCTGCAGATCGACGGCCGCGAGCTGAAGACGATTCTCGAGAACGGTGTGTCGAGCCTCCCCGACACGCACGGGCGCTTCTCGCACGTCTCGGGATTGTGCTTCCGGTACGACATGTCGGCCTCCCCGGGCCAGCGCGTGATCGACGCCCGTCGGCAGGCCGCGGACGGCTCGTGTACCGGGGCACCGGTGGACCTGACATCGGCGTCGAGGTACTCGGTGGCCCTCAACGACTTCATGGCGAGCGGCGGCGACGGCTACCCGGTGCTGATTCCGCGGGCCGCGATCGGCGCGCCGATGGACGAAGTGGTCGCGGCCTACATCGCGGCGCAGACTCCGATCCGTCCGGTGATTCAGGGCCGCGTGCTGTGCACCACGAGCGGCGCGACGGCCTGTCCGCCGTCCACACCGTGAAGCGACCGGTCGTCGCCGTTGCCTTCGCGGGGATGCCCGAATACCGCGAGGCGGCGGTCGAGCGATCGCAACGGGGCGGCCGTTCGGAACCGCGAACGCGCTGAACGCGTTGCTGGCGGCGGGGGCACGAAGGCGACGACCTGTCCGACCGCCGCCGCTGGTCGGGCGTCGCGAGGGGCGATCGTCTCCGACGGCCGGCCATCATCGAAGGCCGATGCTCCGGACGAGCTCGCGGTACCGCTCGTGCGACCGCACGGGATGCAGTCGCGAATCGCGTGCGAGCCAGACGAGCCAGTGTGACCGCTCGTCGAGCGCGCGAGACAGCCACGCCAGGGCCGCATCGGTCTCGCCGAGTCCGGCGTGGACGAGTGCGATGCCATAGGGCGTCACATATCGGTGATGACTGAGGCGGTGCAACTCCTCCAGGGTCGCACGCGCCTCGTCTCGCCCGCCCGCGGCGCCCTGAGCGCAGCCGATCGCCGCCTTCACCACCGGCCACGCGGGGAGCACCGCCTCGGCCTGCCGGAACTGGGCGATGGCGTCGGCGTACCGGCCCTCGTCCTGGTAGGCGCGGCCGAGCCAGAGATGCGCGAGCGGGAAGTGCGGGTTCAGTTCCGTGACCATGCGCAACTGCTTGATGGCCGCCTCGTGCTGCCGGCTGTAATAGAGGACGAATCCGACATCCGTGTTGATGACCAGCGAGGTCGGGTCGACGGCCAGCGCCCGCTCGATCGCGTCGCGCGCGTCGTCGAAACGGCCCATGGCGGTCAGGTACACCGCGTACCAGTGATGCGCGGTCGGATTCGACGGGTTGAGCGCGACGGCGCGCCGGAATTCCGTCTCGGCCTCGTCGAACTGCCAGTCGTGGTACAGCCGGATGTACCCCAGTGAGGCGTGCGGCTCACTGAGCCCGGCATCGAGCCGGAGGGCGGTCATGGCCGCGTCCTTCGCCTTCGCGAACGTCTCTCGCGGCGCGAGGGAGCTGAGGTAGCCAAGGGTGGTGTACGCGTCCGCGAGCCCGGCGTACGCGCGCGCGTACGTCGGGTCCGCAGCAATCGCGCGCGCGAAGTACTCGGTCGCCTTGCGCAGGCCCGCCTCGTCGCGCTGGCGCCAGTGGTAGCGACCGGCGATGTAGAGCTGGTAGGCGTCGCGGCTGTCCGTGCCCCAGGTCACTTCCGCCGCCTCTGCCACGAAGCGATAGCCGAGCTTGGGGACGGTCTCGATGTATCCCGCACCGAGCACCTTGCGGAGCACGGAGACGTTTCGCGTCAGGCCGCCCTCTTCGACGTGCGTGTTTCCCCAGACCTGCTCGAGGAGCCAGTCCTTTCTGCATAGTCGGGGGCTCTGCTCCACCAGCGCCACGAGCGTCCGGTACACCTGGGGCTCGAGCGGCACGCGCTGGCCTTCGCGGAGGAGCGCGCATTCCCCCGTGTCGAGACAGAACTGGCGAAACTTGTACGTCTTGCCCGTCTGGTTCAGCCGCATCTCCGGAGCTTCTTCAGGATTCCTTCAGGACGATCACGAAAGCACTCGATACCGTGGGCGGCGCCACTCGTTCTCGAATGCCCCGCTCGGCCTCATTCAAGCGACCGGCTGTGCGGGAAAGGAGATGGGTCATGCCACACAGGAGAGCTCGCGGGACCTACGCCGTCCTCGCCGCACTGATCGTGCTCGTGACTGTACCTGGCCACGGATCCGCGGGCGCCCCCGAGAGCGACCGCACCATCGAGCTGGTCGGCGCGGTGCTGAACGCCGGCCAGACCTCCGCCCAGTACGGGTACATCAGCCTCGTCAACGGCGTTCCCGACATCTTCACGGGCAGCCCGAACAACGAGACAACCGCTCGCCTCACCTTCTACAGCGAGACCACCACGGTGCGGGTCATCAACCATGGGCCGCTTCGCATCGTCAATCGCGAGGGCACGATGACGATCTATCTCAACGACCGGCCGAAGGGTGACTTCGGCAATCCCGCCTCATTCCGGGATGGGACACCCGTCATGGCGGCCGCCCTCCGACATCAGGTCATCCTCGACACCACGACGAACCAGTTCACGAGCGTCTTCGTCAACACCATCCGATCGAGTTCGGGGTTCACGCTCGCGGGTCGGCAATGCGATCTGGGGAAGCCTGGCCAGACGTTCGGCCTGACCGTCTTCGGCCGTCCGAGCACGTCCGGTCCCGGCCAGTTCGTCATCGCCGGGTACACCAGCGGCATCGACGCCCGCTCGCCATGAGGACGGTTCACCACGGCAGGATCGCGGGCTCGTAGTGCTCGATGCGCTCCTTCACGGCGAGCACCGGCTCGATGCCGTACAGCGAGCGCGCGTTCTCGCCCATCAGCTTGCGCTGCGCCTCGGGCGGCACGTTGAACTCCGCCATGTGCGCGAGCGCCTCCCACGCGTCCTCGGCGTCGTGGTGGGGATAGTCGGAGGACCAGATCGCGACGGGCTGGAACACGTCCCACAGACGATAGACGAGCGTCTCGTCCGACTCGAACCCGATGAAGCACCGCGCGGTGAAGGTCTCGAGGGGATCGCGGATGAGTCGGTTGTCGCGCTGGAAGGCGAACAGGTTGGAGAAGTTCGAGCAGCGCGACAGGATCAGCGGGAGCCACGACGCGTTCGACTCCAGCACGGCGGCCTTCAGACGCGGGAACTTCTCCAGCCAGCCCGTCTGCGTGACGACGGTCACCCACGTCATCGCTTCCATCACGAAGCCGAGCGTCTCCGACGCGTCGATGGCGGGATCCATGGCCGCCGTGATGTTCGAGACGAACTGTCCGGGCGAGTACACCACCGCTTCGTCGGTGAAGAGCAAGCCCTGGCCGGAATGGCCGCGCGCCTGCGCCATGCGCTGCCCCCACTCCGGCGTGAGCGCCTCCCGCGACGGGAACGTGTGCATCGCGAGCACCAGGCCGGTGGCCTCGAACTCGCGCCACAGCGGATCGAACTCCGGCAAGGTCGGATAGCGGCCGTTCCAGAAGCAGGGTCGCACCGCGGCCGCCTTGAAGCCGAGCTTCGCCACGCGCCTCAACTCCTCGACCGACGCCTCGACGCTCTGCAGGGGCAGCACCGCGCAGGGAAACAGGCGGGCGCGATCGGCCGCGCAGTAGTCGAGGATCCAGTCGTTGTAGGCGCGCGCGAGCACCGTGGCCGCCTCGGCGCTCTTGACCAGGGCCATGCGCACGAACCACGTCGGGAACAGCATGACCTGGTCGGTGCCGAGGGCGTCCATGTCGCGGAGGCGCGCGTGGGGATCGCGGCAGCCGAGGAGGCGTCCGAATTTCTCCTGCCACGCCGGCGTGCCCGGCGTCAGCTTGCCGACCTCCTTCTTGTCCCAGCGCGCCCAGCCGACCTCCGCGGCGTTGGACCGCTCGCGGGCGGCGGGGACGACGCGGCCGTTGATGTAGAGAAGGTCGCTGTCGGTGTGGAAGCAGAACTGCGTCTTGATCCACGCGCGGCTCTTGGCGGGCACATATTCGTCCCACACCGCCGGCGGCTCGACCACGTGACTGTCGCAATCGAAGACGGGAAAGTCCTTGCGGGCGCCGTTGATGGACACGGGCGGCCTCCTTTGCCTCGGCGAAACCTGGTCTATTGTCCACCGACCGGCCGCGAGCGAAAGCGGCGCGCTCGAGGGCGCTGATGCGGACCCTCACCCTGCGCGTCCCCGGGGAGGCGCGCTTGTAGCGCCAGCTAATGAAATGGTGTGTTGCGGCGGGCAGCCCGGCACGGACGTCTGTTTGCCCGGCCGCGGCGTCCGACACCGGAGTGAGCGCGCGGGCGTGGGGCTAAGATGAGCGAGGGCCCAGTGAGCTGCCCGTCCTGCGGTCACGACAATCCTGCTCGCGCGAGGTTCTGCAACGAGTGCGGTGCGCACCTCGCCGCGCCGCCCGTCACCCTCGAGCCCCGGTCCTACACGCCGCGACATCTCGTCGAGAAGATCCTGGCGTCGGAGAGCGCGCTCCGCGGCGAGCGCAAGCTCGTCACCATTCTCTTCGCCGACGTCGTGCGCTCGATGGAGCTTGCCGAGCGTGTGGATCCCGAGGAATGGCATCGGCTGCTCGATCGCCTGTTCCGGATCCTCGCCAGCGGAGTGCACCGGTACGAGGGCACGATCAACCAGTACACGGGCGACGGCATCATGGCGCTCTTCGGCGCGCCCATCGCCCACGAGGACCACGCGCAGCGCGCCTGTGCCGCCGCGCTGGATCTGGCACGCGACCTCGCCGTGCTCGCCGAGGACGTGCGCCGCGAGAGCGGTCTGGAGCTCGCCGTGCGCATGGGTCTCAATTCCGGCGACGTCGTCGTGGGACGCATCGGCGACGACCTGCGCATGGACTACACCGCGCAGGGCCATGTCGTGGGGCTCGCGGCGCGCGTGCAGCAGCTGGCCGGACCGGGCGGCATTGCCGTGACCGAATCGACTGCGCGCCTCGCGGCTGGCTTCTTCGACTTCATCGATCGCGGAGCCCAGACGCTGAAGGGCGCCAGCACTCCCGTCCGCGTGTTCGAGCTGCGGGGTCGCGGGGACGTCCAGACCCGCCTCGAGAGAGAGCACGCGCGCGGCTTCTCGCGCTTCGTCGGACGCGAGCGGGAGCTCGCGCGGCTCGGGGACGCACTGCGCGAGGCGGAATCAGGTCGACCGGGGGTCGTGCTCGTGACGGCCGAGCCGGGGGCCGGCAAGAGTCGGCTCTGTCACGAGTTCGTCGAGCGCGCCCGCGGCGTGGCCCTCCACCATGCGCGCGCGCTCTCCCACGGACGGATGCGGCCGCTTCACGTGATCGTCGCCCTGGCGCGGAGCCTCTTCGGTGTCGGTGAAGGATCCTCACCGTCCGATGTCCGCGACGCCGTGAGCCGCGCCCTCGCGAGCGTGCGGCACGACCCGATCGCCCTCGAACTCTGGCTCGACCTTCTCGGCGTGCCGGATGCGGCGGCGGCGTCTTCAGGACTCGATCCTGACGCGCGCCGCACACGGCTCTTCGCGTCACTGCGCGATCTCCTGCGCGCGTGCGCCCGACGCGAGCTCACGCTGCTCTGGGTCGAGGACTTGCACTGGCTCGATCCCGCGAGCGAAGCAGCCCTCGCCACGGTCGTCGACGGCCTCCTCGCTCCGGACGCCGCCGAGCGCCACATCCTCCTGCTGGCCACCACGCGGCCGGAATATCGGCCGGCGTGGTCGTCGCGAGGCGACGCGCTCTCGCTGGCACCCCTCACGCTTCAGGACTCCGCCACGCTCATCGACGACTGGCTCGGCCCGGACGCGACCCTCCTGCCGCTGCGCGCGCGCATCGAGGCGCGCGCCGGCGGCAACCCACTGTTCGTGGAGGAGATGATCCGCTCCCTCGTCGAGCGTGGCGTGCTGCGCGGTGAACGCGGCGCGTACACCCTCGCCGCGCCGGGCGACGAGATCACGCTGCCCGAGACGGTCCAGGCGGTGCTCGCGTCCCGCATCGATCGCCTCGCGGAGCGCGACAAGGACGTCCTGCAGGCCGCCGCGGTGGTGGGACACGACGTGCCGATCGCGCTGCTGCGCGCGGTGCTCGACGTGCCCGCCCCCGAGCTCGCGGCGTCGCTCGAGCGCCTGTCCACCGCCGAGCTTCTCGCTCCCGCCGACGCTCGCGGCGAGCACGCCTTCCGGCATCCGCTCGCCCAGGAGGTGGCCTACCGCACTCAGCTCGCCGATCGCCGGCGCGCCACCCACGCCGCCATTGCGCGGGCGTTGCTCACCATCCACGGCCCCGGCGCGGCGACGCACGCCGCGCTGCTCGCCCATCACTTCGACGAGGCCCGCGAACCTCTTCCGGCAGCGCGATGGCACGAGCAGGCGGGCCGTCGCGTCGCCCGGAGTGACCCGGCGGATGGAGCCCGGCACTGTCGTCGAGTGACCGAGCTCCTCGTCGCCGTGCCCGAGTCACGCGAGACCCTGATGCTCGAGCTGACGTCGCGCATCGCGCGGCTGGAGATCGGCCGCATCGCCGGCATCGACGAGCGTGAAGCACGGGCGCTCTTCGACGAGGCGCGCGGAGTGGCGGAGCGGCTTCACGACACGGCCGGCCACGCGTTCCTGCTCACGTCGTACGGACGGCTGTGCGGGCTTGCGGGCGACGTCGCGGCGTACCTGGGATGTGCCGAGCGCGCGATCGAGCTCGCGCACGGCGCGGATCCGGTGTCCGAGTTCGAGATGCGCGCGGTTCTCGCCCACGCACAGATCGCGGTCGGCCGTCTCCGCGCGGCCGGTGCGACGGCGCAGCGCGCGCTGACCGACGTCGCGCGCGTCGCCGGGCTGCGGGAGGCGCTCGGGCAGTCCACCGCACCGGCGTTGTGCCGTGTGTGGTGGGCGCTGACCAGCGCGCATCTCGGGCACCCCGTCGAGGCCGAGGCGGCCCTGGAGGCGCTCCTCGCCGAGGAGGCCGAGCCCGCGCTGCACGTCATCTACGGAACGCACGCATTCCTGTGCGAGGTGCTCAGGCTCCGCGGCGACGTGGACGCCGCGCTCGCGCACGGCCGCCGTGCCGTCGCGCTCGCCGACGAGCGCGGAAGCGCCTTGTCTCGCGTGGAGGCCGCGGCGTTCCTCGGCGCGGCGGAGCTCGCGGACGGCGACGTGGCGGCGACGACGAGCGTGCTCGAGTCCGCGCTCGCGCTCGCCAGGAGTCGACGCAC
>JBKPPN010000307.1:0-4358 GCA_046733575.1 Candidatus Methylomirabilota bacterium
CTCGTGGGTGCCTTCGCCATCCTCGTCCCCTCCCTCGCGACGGCCCAGAGCGGGCGGCTCGTGGTCGGGGTGGGCGCGGATCCCGAGACCCTGGACCCGCACATGAGCGCGTCGCTGCCGACGTGGAACATCGCGCGGAACGTATTCGACAGCCTGCTCGTGCGCGACCTCAAGACGTTCGGTTACAAGCCCGGCCTCGCCGAGTCGCACCGCCTCCTCAGCGACACGACGTGGCAGTTCAAGCTGCGGCGGGGCGTCAAGTTCCACGACGGCGAGGACTTCAACGCCGAGGCGGTGAAGTTCAGCATCGAGCGCATCCTGAATCCGGACCAGAAGTCGCCCTCGCGCGGCCTCATCGCGCTGATCGACCGGGTCGAGGTGGTCGACGCCTACACGGTCAACATCGTGACGAAGAAGCCGATGCCGATGCTGCGCGAGCGGTTCACGTCGCCCGGGTTCACGGGGACGGTGCCCATCGTGCCGCCGAAGTACGTCCGCGAGAAGGGCGATCAGCACTTCGCGGCCAACCCGGTGGGGACGGGGCCCTTTCGCGTGGCGAAGTGGACGAAGGGCGAATCGGTGGAACTCGAGGGCAATGCGTCGTACTGGGGGGGCGCCCCGAAGATCAAGACCGTCGTGATCAAGACCATCCCGGAGCCGGCGACGCGCGTGTCGGCGCTGCTCACCGGCCAGGCCGACATCGTCGCCAACGTCCCGCCCGATTCGGTGGACGCGCTCAAGCGCGACGCCGCGGTCCGCATCTCCGAGACCGACGTCGACGGCATTCCGCCGCAGGTCCAGTTCAACGCGATGAAGGGCGGACCGCTCGCCGACGTCCGCGTGCGCCAGGCGCTGGCCGAGATGATCGACATCCAGCTTGTCGTGAAGCGGTTGCTCCGCGACCACGGCGTGGCCCGTGCGCTGCCGCTCGACCCGCGCGCCTTCGGGTACAACGCGAGCCTTGCCGTACGTCGTCCCGACGTCGACGGCGCGCGCAAGCGCCTCGCGGAGGCGGGCTATCCGAACGGGCAGGGCATCCCGGAGCTCGTGTTCATCTTCCCGAGTGGCGGTCGTTATCTCATGGGCGAGGCGGTGGCGGAGTATGTGGCCCAGCAGTTCGGCAAGGTCGGCGTGCGCGTGAAGCTGAGCCCGGCGGAGTACGGCACCTGGCTCGCCCAGATGCGTGACAAGAAGTCGTACGACCTCGGCATGATGGGCTGGGGCGGGGGCGGACGCTTCGACGTCGGCGACACGATGTTCTTCCAGTTCCACTCCGGCTCACCGTACAGCTGGCTCGGCAACAAGGACTACGACGAGCTGCTGGACCGCGCGCGCGAGACCATGGACCAGGACGCACGCAAGCGGCTCTACGCGCAGGCGCAGGAGATGGTCTACAACCTCGCCGCCGTGCTGCCCGCGCACCAGACGAACTCGATCTTCGGGGTGCGGAGCGACGTGGTGTGGGAGGCGCCGCTGGGCGAGATGATCCTGCTCCACGCCGCGGATCGCAAACGCTGACGGACGCGCGAGGCCGGCCCCGCCGGCCGCCGGCCTGATCGGGACCGGTCGCGATGTCGGTGTGGCTCGTGAAGCGTGTCGTCTATGCGCTCATCACGCTGCTCGCGATCTCCACGATCGTCTTCGGTCTCGTGCGGCTGAGCGGCGATCCCGTGCTCCTGTTCCTCCCCCAGGATGCCAGCGCCGAGGACGTGGCGCGCCTGCGCCGTCAGCTCGGCTTCGACGACCCGCTGTCGGTGCAGTACGTGCGCTTCGTCGCCGACACCGTGCGCGGAGACCTGGGCTTCTCGCTCAAGCATCAGGAGCCGGCGCTCCGGGTCGTGGCCCGGCGCATTCCCGCCACGCTCGAGCTCGCCACCGCGTCGATGATCCTGATTCTCCTGATCGCGATCCCCGCCGGCATCGTGTCGGCGCTCCGGCGCAACTCCTGGTTCGATCGCGTGCTGATGACGGGAGTCGTGCTGGGCCAGTCACTGCCCACGTACTGGGTCGGGATCATGCTGATCCTCCTCGTGTCCGTGCGCTGGCATGTGCTCCCACCGTTCGGTCGCGGCACGCTCGCCCACCTCGTCATGCCGAGCATCACGCTGGCCCTGTTCTTCGTCGCGCGCACGGCCCGGCTCACGCGCTCGGGCATGGTCAACGTGCTGCGCGCGGACTACGTCCGTACGGCACGGGCCAAGGGACTGCCCGGGGCCGCGATCGTCGTGAAGCACGCCCTGCGCAACGCCGCCCTGCCCATCGTCACCATGATCGGGATCGAGTTCGGAACGCTCCTGGGCGGGACCGTCATCACGGAGACCGTCTTCGCGTGGCCCGGTCTCGGCCGTCTCGCCGTCGAGGCCATCAACGGCCGCGACTATCCGGTGGTGCAGACCGTCGTGCTGCTGATCTCCGCGATGTTCGTCACCATCAATCTCGTCGTGGACCTGCTCTACCGCTGGATCGATCCGCGGGTCGATCTTGCCTAAGGCCCTCGTGCTGGCCGCGCTGGTGACGTGCGCGGTCCTCGCGGCCGCCGCCTTCACGCCGGCGCTGGCGCCGCGCGATCCGCTCGAGCAGGACATCGTCGATCGCTTGACGCCGCCCGCCTTTCTGCCCGGCGGCTCGAGCGATCACTGGCTCGGTACCGACCACCTCGGGCGTGACGTGCTGAGCCGCCTCATGTACGGGGCGCGCGTCGCCGTCGTGGTGGGCGTGACCACGGTCGCGATCTCGGGCGTGGTCGGTCTCGCCATCGGTCTGGTGGCGGGCTACTTCGGCGGGCTCGCCGACAACGGCTTCATGCGGCTGCTCGACATCCAGCTCTCGATGCCGTTCATGCTGCTGGCCCTCACCATCATCGGCATCCTGGGGCCGAGCCTGCGCAACATCATCATCGTGCTCGCCGTGACGGGGTGGGTGTTCTACGCGCGGGTGGTGCGGGCAGAGATCCTGTCGCTCCGTACACGGGACTTCGTGGCGGCATGCCGCTCGCTGGGCGGCAGCGATCTGCGCATCATCGTGCGCCACCTCTTGCCGAACGTCCTGTCCACGGTGATCGTCATCGCGACGCTCGAGGTCGGACGGATGATGCTGCTCGAATCCGCCCTCAGCTTTCTCGGCCTCGGCGTGCGGCCGCCGACGCCGAGCTGGGGCACGATGCTCGCGGACGGACGCGTCTACCTCGACACCGCGTGGTGGCTCGCGACGTTCCCCGGCCTCGCCATCTCGGTCACCGTGCTGGCCCTGAACACGGTGGGCGACTGGCTCCGCGACTATCTCGACCCCGAGCTCGAACTGTGATTCGATCCCCCGCACAAGGAGCTCACGCCATGACGAAGCCAAGCAAGCGACCGATCATCGCGAACGTCCCGCGCCTCGAGCAGCTGATGGATCGCGATCAGCTCGCCGCCGTCGTCGTCCGGTCCGGCAACAACTTCACCTACCTCTCGGGCATCGCCTACCCCGGGACACTGGCGCGTCACCTCGACCTCGCCAACTCCGTGCGCGGCGTTCTGCTCGTCTGGCCGCGCCACGGCGGGCCGATCGTCATCCTCGATTACGCGGCGGAAGGCCTCACGCGCGACCGCGCGTGGGTCGACGCCGTCGAGGTCTACGAGCCCTACCGCGAGACCTGCACGACGGCGCTCGTCCGTGTGCTGAAGGCGCGCGGCCTGGACGCCGGCCGCGTGGGATTCGAGAAGGATGCGATGCCGATCGCGTCGTGGGATGAGATCCAGCGCGGCCTGCCGCGGCTGACGATGGTCGACTGCGCCCCCATGATGGACGAAGTGCGCTGGGTGAAAACACCCGGCGAGATCGCGCTGCTCCGGCGCGCGGCGGATCTGCTCGACGACGCCTACTTCGAGGTCTTCCCGACCATCCGGCCCGGCGACACCGAGCGCGAGGTGCACAGCCGCATCGTGGCGAGCTGCCTGCGCCGCGGGTTCGGCTGGGTGCACGGCATCCTGAACACGAGCGCCAATCCCATCCTCTACGGCGGCGAGGGCGACGCGCGCTTCGAGCGCGGCGACCTCGTGCGGACGGACTACGTCGCGTACCTGGACGGCTACCCCGGCCACCAGTCGCGCATGGCCGTCGTCGGCCGTCCCACGGAGGAGCAGCGCCGGGGCTACGCGCTCACCCGCGACGTGCACCGCATGACCATCGACCGCTGCCGCCCCGGCGTGCTGGCGAGCGACGTCTACAGGTCGGTCGTCGAGGAATTCGCGAAGCACGGCGAGAAGTACAGCGCCTCGATGGTGGGGCACAGCGTCGGGCCGTGGTTCCACCAGCAGGAGCCGATCCTGTCGATCCATCGCCCCGTGCCGCTCGAGGACGGCATGGTGCTGGCGATC
>JBKPPN010000308.1:0-5683 GCA_046733575.1 Candidatus Methylomirabilota bacterium
GCGACGGGACTCCAGGGGTCGGCGTGGCGCCACGCACCGCCGCGACTCACGCGTCGCGTCCCCGTGGCCGGCCCCGTGGGATCGCGGGCGGGCGAGCACGCGTAATACGTGGCGTCGTACCAGTCAGCACACCACTCGTGACAGACGCCGGAGAGATCGGTGAGGCCGAGGGCATTGGCGGGCGTGCTCTCCACCGGGGGCGGAGCCGTGAACGTGACGTCGGGACGCGCGTCGCCCCAGGGGTAGCGCGCGCCGACGAGTCCTCCGCGCGCTGCCTTCTCCCACTCCGCTTCCGTCGGCAGTCGCGCGCCCGCCCACCCCGCGTAGTCGGCCGCGTCGTCCCACGACACGCCGACGACCGGCTGGGCGGGATCAGCGAACCGTGGCTCACCCCAGAACCGCGGCGGCGCGGCGCCCGTCGCGGCGAGATAGACGGAGAACTCCGCGGTCGTCACGGGGCGGCGCGCGATCTCGAAGGCCGAGAGCCAGACCTCGTGCGCGGGCGCCTCGCCGGGATGACCCTCGTGCCAGCCCATCGTGAACGGGCCCGCCGCGACGACGACGAACTCCACGTCGAGAGTCTACTCGCCGGTATAATCCGCGGGTCATGGCGACGACGTCCGTCGCGACCGTCCTCGTCGACGGTCTCCGACGCATGGGGACGCCGCGCCTGTTCGGCGTCCCGGGCGGAGGGTCGAGCCTCGACCTGATGGACGCGGCGCGCGACGCGGGGCTGCCTTTCGTGCTCACGCACGGCGAGACCGCGGCCTGCATCATGGCCGCGGTGACCGGAGAGCTGCTGGCCGCGCCCGGCGCCGCGCTGGCCGGTCTCGGCCCGGGCGCCGCGAGCGCGGTCAACGGCGTGGCCCACGCCTGGCTCGATCGATCGCCGATGCTCCTCTTCACCGACCGTCATCCGTCGCGTGCGCTCGCGTTCACCACGCACCAGGCGGTCGATCACCACGCGATGCTCGGTCCGGTGACGAAGGCGAGCCTGAGCATCGACGCGACGTCCGCCGCGCACTGGATCGCGCACGCGGCACAGCTCGCGATGGCGGAGCCGCGCGGCCCCGTGCATCTCGACGTCGCAGCCGACGTCGCGGGACAGCCCTGCGTCCCGGTCGCCACGGCGGTGCAGCGTGCGCCGCTGCCGCCGCCCGACCGTGCCGCGCTCGACGCGGCGGCGCGACTGCTCACGGCGGCGCAGCGGCCCGTCATCGTGGCCGGCCTGCAGTGTCGCGGACACCAGGCGTCGAAGTGGCTGCGCGCGTTCGCCGAGGCGCGTCCGGCCCCCGTGCTCGTGACGTACAAGGCGAAGGGCGTGCTTCCGGATCCGCACCCGCTCATGCTGGGCGTGTTCACGGGCGGCGCGCTCGAGGATGCCGTCACGGGGCGCGCCGACCTGATCGTCGCCATCGGGCTCGATGCGGTGGAGCTCATCCCGCGACCGTGGTCGTCCACGGCGCCCGTGCTCCATCTGGCGCCGTCGGCGTCGACGTCGCGCTACTTCGGCCCCGAGCTCGAGGTGATCGGCGACGTCGAGCTGATCCTCGAGGAGCTCGCGCCGCGACTGCGCGGCCGCGAGCGCGCGGACTGGGACGTCGCGGAGGTGGACCGGTTGAAGCGTGACGCGCTCGCGCGCCTCGCCGCCGCGGCGAAGGGCACGGGGCAGGGGCTCGCTCCGCATCGCGTGGTCGAGATCGCGCGCGAGGTCACGGCGGCCGGCACGGTGGTGACGGTCGACTCCGGCGCGCACATGTTCGCCGCCACCAACTTCTGGCAGGCCGTCAATCCCGGCGAGTTCCTCATCTCGAACGGTCTCGCCACGATGGGCTTCGCGCTGCCCGCCGCCATCGCGGCGCAGCTCGTGTACCCGGAGCGTCGCGTGCTCGCGTTCACGGGGGACGGCGGATTCATGATGGTCGTGGCCGAGCTCGAGACGGCGGTGCGCCTCTCGCTACCGATCGTCGTCGTCGTCTTCGACGATGCGACGCTGTCGCTGATCAAGATCAAGCAGGATCAGCGCGCGACCGGCGAGCTCCCGCTGACGTACGCGGGGCCGGACCTGTGCGCGCTTGCCCGCAGCTTCGGCGCGCTCGCCTTCGCGGCCGACAGCGAGCCGAGCCTGCGGCGTGCCCTGGTCGACGCGCTCGCCAGCCATCGGCCGGCTCTCGTCGACGCGCGGGTCGACGCCTCGGGATACCAGGCGATGATGGAGATGATCCGGGGCGCGCCGAAGCCGCGGGTATAATCCGACATGGCCTTCTTGCAGGAGCGCGACCGCGAAGCCGTCCGTCAGGAGTTCGAGAAGCTCACCGGCCCCGTCAAGCTCGTCGTGTTCTCGCAGGAGCTCGCCGCCGCCGACCTCTGTCGGCAGAACGAGCAGCTCATCCGCGAGGTCGCCGAGCTCACCGACGGGAAGGCGACCGTCGAGGTCCTCAACCTCGCCATCGACCGCGACCGCGCGGAGGCCTACGGCGTCGATCAGGTGCCCGCCACGGTCGTCGAGGGCGCGCGCGACTACGGCCTGCGCTTCTACGGCATTCCGTCCGGCTACGAGTTCGGCAATCTCATCGATGCCATGATCGTCGCGTCGACGGGCGAGACCGCGCTCAGCGACGAGACGAAGACGTCGCTCGGCGAGCTCACGGAGCCGGTCGACATCAAGGTCTTCTCGACCCCCACCTGACCCTACTGTCCCCGGGCCGTGCGCCTGGCACAGCACATGGCGGTGGCGTCGGACAAGGTGCGCTCGATCGCGATCGAGGCCACGGAGTTTCCCGAGCTCAGCCGCGCCTACCGCGTGATGGCGGTGCCGAAGATCGTCATGAACGACCGGGTCGAGTTCGAGGGCGCGCTCCCCGAGAAGGACTTCCTCGCCGCCGTTCTCACGGCTGCGGGCTCCGCCGCCTGAGGGCGGTCGTCCGGCCGTCGTGAGCGCTCGTGGCCGGTCGCGCTGATCTCGGCGCCGACGTCGAGCTCCTCTTCGTCTACGGCACCCTGATGAAGGACTACGGCCTCCACCACGTCCTCGCGCGCGGCGCCCGCTTCGTCGAGCGCGGCAAGGTTCGCGGCCGCCTGCTGGATCTGGGCCACTATCCCGGGATGGTGACCGGCGTGGGCCAGGTGAAGGGCGAGGTGTACCGGCTCGACGACCCGGAACTTCTCCCGGTGCTCGACGCCGAGGAGGGTTACAATTTCGAGCGCTCGCGCGTGGTGGCGACGCTCGCGAGCGGACGTCATGCCAGGGTGTGGGTCTACCGGTACCGCGGGCCGCGCGACGGCGCAGTTCCGATCGTCGACGGCGACTATCGGCGCGCCCGGCCCACCTCCCGCGACCTCGACCGTCGCCCCCGAGGTCGAGAGCGTGACGTCGACGAACGCCCATGAACAGCTCGACCACGGCGGGCGCAGCGAACAGCTCGACCACGGCGGGCGCAGCGAGACGCGTCGATTGCTGGCGGTTACAAGATCAGCTGACGCAGGAGGCTTTGAGATGGCGATGACGGCAGCCGAGCTCGTGAAGGCCGATCAGGATCACCTCATCCACCCGCTGCACCATCCCATCGACAACAACGAGCCCATGATCTACGTGAAGGGCCGGGGCTCGATGATCACCGACATCGGCGGTCACGAATACATCGACGGCCTCTCCGGTCTGTGGAACGTCAACGTCGGCCACGGTCGCACCGAGCTGGCCGACGCGGCGGCCGCGCAGATCCGCGACATCGCCTACTTCTCCGGGTATGTCGGCTCGTCCAGCGTGCCCGCCATCGGCGTGGCGCAGAAGCTCATCGAGCTGGGCTACGACAACATGCAGGGCGTCTTCCTCACCTCGGGCGGCGCGGAGTCCAACGAGTCCGCCTTCAAGACGGCGCGCTTCTACTGGAAGGCCAAGGGCAAGCCGAACAAGGTCAAGGTCATCGCGCGCGCGAACGCCTACCACGGCGTCACGCTGCAGGCGATGAGCGCGACGGGGATGGCGGCGTACTGGAAGATGTTCGAGCCGCGCGTCCCGGGCTTCGTGCACATCCCGACCTGCTACCCGTACCGCCAGCAGAACATGAAGCCGGGCGAGACGGCGGGCCAGACCGCGGCGCGCGAGCTCGAGGACGCGATCCTGCGCGAGGGCGCGGACACGGTGGCGGCCTTCATCGCGGAGCCGATCCACGGCGGCGGCGGCGTGCTCTATCCCACCGACGACTACTTTCCGCGCGTGCGCGAGATCTGCACGAAGCACGACGTGCTCTTCATCGGCGACGAGGTGATCACCGGCTTCTGCCGCACGGGGAAGTGGTTCGCGCTCTCGCACTGGAACGTGAAGCCCGACATCATGTCGTTCGCCAAGGGCGTCACGTCGGGCTACCTGCCGCTGGGCGGCATCATGGTCTCGAAGGCCATCAAGGAAGCCATCGACACCGTGAAGCCCGAGGACCGCTGGATGCACGCGTACACCTACTCGGGGCATCCCACCTGCTGCGCCGTGGCGCTCAAGAACATCGAGATCATGGAGCGCGAGCGGCTGTGGGAGAACGCGGCCAAGATGGGCGACCGTCTGTACGCGGGGCTGCAGTCGGCGTTCGGCGATCACCCCCACGTCGGCGACATCCGGGGCGGCAAGGGACTGCTGGCCGCCGTCGAGATCGTCGAGGACCGCGGCACCAAGGCCAACTTCGGGGCCGACCGCAAGGTGGCGCCGCGGATCCAGGCCGAGATGCAGAAGCGCGGGCTCGTCACGCGCGTCCGACCCACGAGCGGCGCGCATCCCGCGAACGGTGACCAGGTGTTCTTCGCCCCGCCGCTCGTCACGACGGGGGAGCAGATCGACCGCATCGTGTCGACGTGTCGCGATGCCGTGAAGGCCGTGCTCGGCGTCTGAGCGTGCGCCTCATCACGGCGCACCGGATCCTCATCGCGGCCGCGATCGCGTTCTTCCTGCTCTACGCCGCGCTGCAGCTGCGCCACGGGCTGGGCGACTCCGGGACGCCGGCGCTCGTCCAGTCCGGCATCGCCCTCGTCGTCGCGGTTGGTCTCATCATCTACTATGCGTCGCTGCGTCGTCGCTGGCCCGGGCCGGGCGACGGCGAGGGGAGGTAAAGGCATGGCGGACACCGCGGACGTCGTCATCATCGGAGGCGGCGTGACGGGCGCCAGCATCGCCTTCCATCTCGCCGAGCGCGGCGTGCGTGACGTGGTCGTCGTCGAGAAGACCTTCCTGGCCGGCGGCGCGACGGGCAAGAGCTCCGCGTGCATCCGTCAGCACTACTCGACGGCGGAGACATGTCGCATGGTGCTCGAGTCGTTGCGATTCTTCGAGCGCTTCGAGGAGCGCACCCGGGGCCGGACAGCCTCGTTCACGCGCGTCGGCTACCTCCTCGGCGTGGACGACACGCTGCGCGCGGCGATGGAGCGCAGCGTCGCGCTGCAGCAGTCGGTCGGCATCGACGTCACGCTGATCACGCCCGCCGAGATCGCGGCCATCGAGCCCCGCGTCCGGGTGGACGACTTCACGGCCGGCTGCTACGAGCCCGGCGCCGGCTACGCGGATCCGTCCCAGACGACGCAGGGCCTCGCGGCCGCGGCGCGCGAGGCGGGCGTGCGCCTCCGCGAGGGCGCCGAGGTGACCCGCATCGTCACGGACGGCGGACGCGTCAGCGGCGTCGAGACCACGCGAGGCCCGATC
>JBKPPN010000309.1:0-10692 GCA_046733575.1 Candidatus Methylomirabilota bacterium
CGACTTCTTGAGCGACTCCATGTGCTTGTAGAGCTGCGAGCTGTGGAAGCGCTTGAGCGCCTCCTCGTGCGTCCGGCCGATGCAGCAGCCGAACTGCGGCGCGATGTCGATCGTGCTGCCGTCGCGGCCCGCCTTCTGAGCGTGCGCGTGCACCTCCGCGATCCCCTTCTTCATCTCCTCGACGGACAGCACGGCGGGCATCCAGCCCTGGGCGAGCTGGCCCGCGCGGCGTCGCACCTCGGGATGGTTGCCGCCAGCGTAGATCGGAAACGGATTCTGGAGCGGCTTCGGGAAGCTCTCGACCTCCTCGAGCTTCACGTGGCGGCCCTTCATCGTCACGCGCCGCTCGGTGAAGAGCCGTCGCAGGGCGACCATGCCCTCGTCGACGATCTCGCCGCGCGTGACGCCCGTGGCGTCGGGGAAGAGCGCTTCGTATTCCTCGCGGTACGCGCCGGTGCCGACGCCGAGGATGACGCGGCCGCCCGAGAGCTGGTCCAGTGTGGCCACCTGCTTGGCGAGCACCGCCATGTGCCGCATGGGCAGAACGATGATGCCCGTGCAGAGCTTGATCCGCTCCGTCCGCGCCGCCACGTAGGTGAAGGTGATGAGCGGCTCGTAGAAGTTCGGCGGATCGGCGAACTCCTGCTGCACGTACCGCTGCGTCGTCATGTGGTCGTTGCCCCACACCGAGTCGAAGCCGACGCGCTCGGCCAGCACCGCGGTGGGCAGGATGTCGGCCGGCCGCGCGAAGGGGACGGGGTACATCATGCCCTCGATACAGGTCGGGATATGAACGCCGAATCTCATCGCATCACCTTACCCGAGCGGCGCCCCGGTTGTGCCGGAGGTGTGCGAGCCCGGGAGAATCCGGAGGCGTCTGGCCCCCGGTGTTGGTCAGTTGAGCTTGGGGGGATCCCAGGCCTTGATCAGGTCGATCTTGCCCGCGGGAGCCCACGTGCCGATGAAGACCGTGGTGTCGATCTCGCCCTGGGGCGTGATCTTGTACGTGCCCGCCGCGCCGTTGATCGTGGTGACCTTGAACATCTCGGGGATGACCTTGTCGCCGTCGGTGCTCCTGGCTCGCTCCATGGCCCCGACCACGATCATGACGGCGTCGTGGGCGAACATCGACCACTCGTCGCCCTCCAGCGCGGTGTACTTCGCGTTGAAGCCCTTCTCGAACTCCAGCGCTTCCTTGTTCTTGAAGTGGCCGGGCCAGAATGCGGGCACGACGATCATGCCGTCCGACGCGCTGCCCGCGATGTTCCGGAAGGCCTTGCTGGAGTGTCCGCCCCCTCCGACGAGGGGAATCTTCAGGCCGAGCTCGCCGTACTGCTTCACCAGCAGCGCGGTGTCGGCGAGCGAGCCCGTGCAGACGATGGCGTCCGGCTTGAGGCCGGCCAGCTTGGTGAGGAGCGGCCTGAACTCCTTGGCGTCGAGCCGGTACCACTCCTTGCCGATCACCTCGGCGCCGCCGAACTTCTTCAGGTAGCGCTCGATCGCATCGATGTTGCCCTTGCCGTACTCGTCGTCGAGGGCCATGATCGCGAGCCGCTTGTACCCCTTGTCCTTCACCGCGTAGTCGAGCGCGGCCGACGTCAGATGATCGGAGTTCGGCTTCAGGTTGATGACGTGCTTGTAGCCCGAGCGCGTGATCTTGATGGCGTTCGTGTACGTGATCTGCGGGACGTTGGCGCGAGCCAGGATGTCGATGATGGCCAGCGTGCCGCTCGACGTGAAGTCACCGAAGTAGGCGCTCACCTTGTCCTGGAGCGTGTAGCGACGGGCGATGTTGATCGCCTCGTTGGGATCGAGCCGCGTGTCGCCGTACAGCACCTCGACCTTCCGCCCCAGGATCCCGCCCCGGGCGTTGAGCTGGGCCACCGCGTACTCCGTGCCGAGCTTGGCGCGCTCGGCGATGAACGCGATGGGCGAGGTGAGCGGGGCCGAGAATCCGAACTTGATCGGCTCCTGCGCCTCGAGGCTCGGAATGACGGTGGCCGCCACGGCCAGCACGACGGCCAGCACCACGCTCGTCCAGACTCTCGCTGTCATGCGCTCTCCTTGTGTGCGCGCCCACCGCGCGCCGATGTCACCGCTCGCGGTGCGGTCACCGCGCGTCAGCCGAGGTACGCGGCCATGACGCGATCGTCGCGGCGAAGTGATGCGGCGGGGCCCTCGGCCACGATGCTGCCGCTCTCCATCACGTACGCGCGCGAGGCCAGGTCGAGCGCCAGCTGCGCGTTCTGCTCGACGAGGAGAACCATCGTGCCCTGACCGTGCAGCTCGAGCAAGGTACGAAAGATCGCTTCCACCATGGTCGGGGCCAGCCCGGTCGACGGCTCGTCCAGGATCAGCAGCGACGGCCCGGACATGAGCGCGCGGCCGATGGCCAGCATCTGCTGCTCACCGCCGGACAGCGTGCCGCCCGCCTGGCGCAGACGGGTCGCGAGGGCGGGAAACACACGGAGCACGAACGCCTCGCGCTCGTCGATGGTTCCGCGGTCGGTGACCCGGTAGGCGCCGAGGCGGAGGTTCTCGCGGACCGTGAGCGACTGGAAGATCATCCGGCCCTGCGGGACGAGGGCGACCCCCCGCGCCACCACGTCCGCGGGGTTGCGTCCCGTCAGCTCGGCGCCCTGATACGTCACGCGTCCCGCCACGGGGGGCAGGAGCGCCGTAATCACCTTCAGCGTCGTCGTCTTGCCCGCCCCGTTCGGACCGATCAGCGCCACCAGCTCGCCCGCCGAGACCTCGAGGGTGACGTCGTGAACGACGGGCACGCGTCCGTAGCGGGCGCCCACGCCCTCACAGCGCAGCATCGGCGCTCCGCCCGAGGTAGGCCTCGATGACGCGACGGTCGCGCCGGACGACGTCCGGGACGCCGTCGGCGATGACCTTGCCGAAGTCGAGCACGGTGACGCGGTCGCACAGCCCCATCACCATGCGCATGTTGTGCTCGATGAGACAGACGGTGACCCCGCGGTGGCGGATGGCCGCGATCAGCCGTGTCAGCGCGTCGATCTCGCTCCGGTTCAGTCCCGCCGCCGGCTCGTCGAGGAGCAGCACGTCGGGACGGCCGGCCAGGGCGCGGGCGATCTCGAGCCGCTTCTGCTCCGCGAACGACAGGGCGCCGCCGGCGCGATCCAGGTCGAGGGGCAGGCGACAGAATTCGAGGAGCCCCTGCACGTCGTCGATGGCGATGCGGCGCGCGTCGGCGCCGCCGACGAGCGCTTCGCGGACCGACGGGGGCCGACGGCACGCGCCCCCCACCGCGACGTTGTCGAAGAGGCTCAGGTCCGCGAAGACGAGCGGGGTCTGGTACGTTCGCCCGAGCCCGGCGCGCGCCCGCGCGTGCGGCACGGCGCCGGTGACGTCCGCGCCGTTCAGGGAGATCCGGCCCCGCGTCACCGGATAGAGACCGCTCACGAGATTGAAGAGCGTCGTCTTGCCCGCGCCGTTCGGCCCCACGATGCCGCGGATCTCGCCCGCCGCGACGACGACGTCGACACCGTCGACGGCCGTCAGTCCCGCGAACCGCTTCGTCACGCCGTCCGTGACGAGCACCGCGGCGCTCACGCGGTCCGCTCCGCGCGCGTGCCCGGCCAATGGTTCACGCCGGCGCGCGCGCGGCCCTGCGCCACGCGGGCGGCAGGGCGAGGGTGAGGCGTCGGCCCAGGCCGGCGAGGCCGTCGGGAAGGAACGCCATGAACACGACCAGCGCGATGCCGAAGACGATGTTGCTGTGCTGACCGAGGACGCTGGTGCGCTCCAGCACGAGGCGGATGACGGTCGCGCCCACCAGCGCGCCGGGCAGCGAACGGACGCCGCCCAGCACGACCATCATGAGCACCGCGATCGACGTGGACCAGCCGAACGTCGGGGGACTGATGAATCCGTTCATCCCCGCGAGCAGGCTGCCCGCCCCGCCCGCGATGGCGGCGCTGATCAGCACGAGCGCGACCTTGATCCGCACGACGTCGACGCCGGACGTGCGGCACGCCACCTCGCTCTCCCGCATCGCGCGCAGCGCCGTCCCGAAGGGCGAGTGCAGGAGGCGAAAGATCAGCGCGTACTCGGCGACGAGCACCGCGAAGAGCAGCCAGTAGTAGTGCTGCGGGTCGACGACGGCCAGGCCGAACAGTCGCGGGGCGGGGATGCCGCGGAACCCGATGGGACCGTTGGTGACGTCGGACCACTGGTTGTAGACCAGCTCCAGCATCAGGCCGAAGACGAACGTGGCCATGGCGAAGTTCACGTCGCGCAAGCGGATGATCGGGGTCATCACGAGCCCGCCCACCACGGCGACGACCATCGCGGCCAGGAACGCGGCGGGAAACGGCCAGCCGGCCCTGGTCGTGAGGAGGGCCGAGGCGTAGGCGCCGAGACCGAAGAAGCCGGCGTAGCCGAGCTGCAGGATGCCGCCGTAGCCGAGGACGAGCTGGAGCCCGAGCGCGAGCATCGCGAACACCGCGATGGTGTTGAGCTGGAAGAGAACGAAGGGACGCTGGGAGAAGGCGAGCGGCGGCACGACGGCCAGTGCCACGACCACGACGATCGTGGTCGGCGTCCAGAAGCGCCGCTGCCAGGAGACGGCCATCAGTCCGGACGTCGAGTGGCGGCGCCGAACAGGCCGTCGGGGCGCACGAGCAGCACGACGATGAGCAGCGCGTACGCGATCAGGTCCTTGAAGGCCGAGGACACGTAGAACGCGCCCATCGTCTCGACCAGCCCGAGCACGAGCCCGCCCACCATGGCGCCGCCGATCTGGCCGAAGCCGCCCAGCACGGCGGCGGCGAAGCTCTTGATGCCGATGAGCCCGAGATCGAAGTTCGCGTACACGATCGACGCCACGAGAACGCCGGCGCCGCCCGCGAGGAAGCCGCTCAGCAGGAACGTGAGCGTCATCATCCGCTCGACCCGGATGCCCATCAGCTGCGCCGCGACCGGGTTCTCCGCCGTGGCGCGCAGCGCATGCCCCACGCGCGTGCGCGCGAAGAACGCTTGTAGGGCCAGCATGGCGAGGAGGCCGACGGCCAGCATGACGAGGTTCTGCGGGACGATCACGATGCCGCCCACGCTGCGTCCCTTGGGCGTGTACGCCTCCGGGTAGGCGAGCGGGGCCGTGCCCCAGACGATCAGCGCCACGTTGACGAGGATGATGCTCCACCCGATCGTGGCGATGACGAGGTTCAGCAGCGCGCCCCGCGCGCGCATGGGCCGGAAGCCGAACCGATCGATGAGGGCGGACAGGACCGCGACCGCCACGCCCGCGACGACGAACACCGCGACGAGCGGAAGACCGGTGCGAGTGGCGAGCGTCCAGCCGATCATCCCGCCCATCATCATGAGGTCCGGGTGCGCGAAGTGCAGCAGTCCCGTCGCGCGGTAGATCATGCTGAAGCCGATGGCGACCAGGCTGTAGATCGCCCCGATGGCCAGCCCGAAGACGATTTGCCCGAGCAGCTCAGACATGGGAGGCGCCGACGGACCTCCCGCGGGCGACCCCGCCGCCACCGGCCGCCCGCATCGTCCACGCTCGCATGATGGCCTGCGAGTCGGCGACCTCGCCGAAGAACTGGTCGATGTTGGCCAGCGTCGCGTCGTGCGCGGCCTGCGAGGTCGTCGCGGTGCCGTCGCTGACGAAGACCAGGTAGTAGTCGTGCATGTAGGCGTCGCGCGCCGTTGACTCGACGCAGGCGTTCGTCGCGACGCCGGTCAGGATCACGGTCTGGATGCCGCGGCTGCGAAGGACGAGGTCGAGGTTCGTGTTGTGGAAGCCGCTGTAGCGGTGCTTGATCACGATCTCCTCGCCCGTGCGTGCGTCGATGGCGTAGAGCTCGGCGCCCCACGTGCCCTTGAGACAGTACGGCGCGTCCCTGAGCGGACGGCCGTCGAGCTCGAGCGGCAAGCCGTGACGCAGCTTCTGCTCCGTCACCACCGGCGAGGCGTAGCACTCGTCGTGGTGGCTGATGACGTGGATGACGGGGACATGGTGTCGCCGCGCGGCGTCGAGCAGGCGCACCAGCCTCGGCGCCATCTCCTGGATCAGACGCATCGGCGCGCCGAGCTTGCCCAGGAATCCGGCGTCGTGACAGAAGTCGTTCTGCACATCGACGGTCACGAGCGCGGCGTGGGCGGGATCGACCTTGTCGGCGAGTGTCGTCAGCAGATCCATGGGCGCGTCCTCCCTGGTGAGCGATGCCCGTGTGTCGTCATCGCGCCCGGCGCCACGCCGGCCCGAGCTCCGCGCCGTAGAGCGCGATCTGCTCCTCGACGTCGGCGCCGGGCATGGGCACCGCGATCGGCGCGTCGAGGCCGGCGTCGGCCCACCGCCGGAGCGCGGACCGGCAGTCGTCCGGCGTGCCGGAGATCGTCAGCGTCTCGACGATGTCGTCGCCGATCAGCGCCGCCGGATCGCGGCCCGCGGCGAGGGTCTCGCGCAGGCGCGCGGTCGTCTCCGTGGCGATGCCGGCGTCGGCGATGATCGTCTGACCGTGAAGCAGCGCGAGATACCGCGCCAGGAACGGGCGCGTGCGATGGCGCGCGGCGCGGCCGTCGGCCGCGATGGAGATCGGCACATACGCGAGGACCGGGAACGGTCCCGTCCGGCCCGCGCGCCGGCGCGCAGCGTCGGTGATGGCCCGTACGCGACCGACGTGCGGCGGCGACGACAGGATCGAGCCGTGCACGCCGTCCGCGATCTCACCGGCGAGATCGAGCGCCTTGGGTCCCTTCACGCCGAGCAGGATGGGGGGCACCTCGGGAACCTCGCACTCGAGACGGACGTCGCGCAGCGTGAAGGCGCCGCTCTCGTGCGTCACCGTTTCGCCGGCGAGGAGACGGCGCAGCACGGCCACGCAGTCGGCCAGCACGGCGTGCGGCGTCTTGAACGGCAACCCCATCTGTTCCTCGATCCAGCGCCGGTTGCTCGTGCCGAGCCCCAGCACGACGCGTCCGGGAGCGAGGCCGGTCAGCGTGGCCGTTTCCATGGCGAGGACGGCGGGATGCCGGGTGAACGGATTGAGGACGCCGAGCCCGAGGGCGATCCGCTCGGTCACCGCGGCGCCGGCGCCTGCGATGGCGTAGGCGCCGGGCTGGAAATAGTCCTCCACGAACCAGACGCTGCCGAGACCCGCGCGCTCGGCAGCCCGCGACCATCGCGCGGCGTGGGCGGGCGCGCGCGGGCCCATCAGCCCGACGCCCAGGTCACGCGCCCAGGTCGAGTCCATAGCTGTCCTCGAGCGTCCTCACGACGTCGGCGAACGCGCCGCGCGCCTCGGGCACGGGCGGAAGCCACGTCCGGCTCGCCCCGGGATCCTTCAGCCCGCTGGACGTGATGACGACGACGTGCGGCTCGTCAGGCTCGAGGTCACCGCGCTTCGCCATCTGCATCACGGCCGCGACCGCCGCGACGGACGACGGCTCGGCGAACATCCCCTCCTCGCGCGCGAGCGCGCGCTGCGCCTCGAACACGCCCTCGTCGGTCGTGCGCACGCCGGCGCCGCGCGACGCGTTCAGGGCGGTCAGTCCCTGGTACGTGCCGTACCGCGACGCGATGGAGAACGCGACGGACTCGCCGCCCGTGACGATCTCCGGCACGTCGAGCTTGCGCTCGAGCGCGTGGGCGAGGGGACCGAAGGGCTCGGCCGCGATCATGCGGGGCAGCGCGCCGATCCACCCGAGCTCATGGAGCGTCCGCATGCCCTTCCAGACCCCGAACAGACCGTCGCTGTACGCGCTGGGGACGGTGATCGTCGCCGGCGCGCTCCAGTCGAGGTCCTCCACGATCTCGCCGGCGAGTGTCTTGTAGCCCTCGATGCCGAACGGGTTCGAACCCACCGGGGGCGCGATGTAGCCGCTCGTCGGATACCAGCCGAAGCGCTCGATGCCCTCGCGCATCAGGTGCCAGCGCGACTCCGACGTCGGGCACGCAATCACCGCCGCGCCGTACGCCTGCATGAGCGTCTTCATCGTGTCCGGCACCGAGGCCAGCGTGAAGATCACGCACGGCAGACCCGCCCGCGCCGCGTACGCCGCCGTCGACGCGCCGTGATTCCCCGTCGAGGAGATGGTGATGACGCGCGCCCCGCTCGACACCGCGTGCGTCACGGCGGCCGAGCAGAGCCGATCCTTGTACGACCAGGTCGGATTCTGACTCTCGTCCTTGGCATAGAGCCGCGACAGCCCCAGTCGCCGCCCCAGCTTCTCCAGATGCACGAGCGGGGTCATCCCCTCGCCCAGCGAGACGGGCGCCGCCGCGAACGGCGGGAGCAGGGCACGGAAGCGCCACATGCTGCGCGGCGAGGACGGAAGCGCGCCCGGCGTGAGCCCGCGCAGCGGCCCGAGATCGAGCGCGACCGTCAGGTTGACCGCGATACCGTCGCGCGCACACGTCGGACAGCCGGTGAACAGCCGCTGATCGTCGAACCGCGACCGGCACCGGAGGCACTCGAGCCCGCCAAGCAGCGCCTGCGGTGCCATGGCCGCGCGTAGTGTAGGAACCCGCTCTCAGCGTGTCAATTCGTGGAGAGCGCGTCTGCCGCCGCCGCCGACGCAACCCCAGACGAGGGTGAACTTCTTGCGGAAGATCGGAGCCACGGACGGTCGTGGTCCGAACCCCCACCCTGCCCCACCCGTCGCCGGCCCGCTCGCGCCTCGCGCGAGCGAGCAGGAGCGTCGCCGGCGAGCGCTCAGACGCCCAACACCTTCGCGGCCCGCCGAACGTCGCGCGCGTCGACCCACAGCAGGACGCCGTACCGTCCGCCCCCGCTGCAGATCGCATCGATCGCCGTCACGTTGATGCCGGCGTCCGCGAGCTTGCGCATCGTCTCCGCACCCGCGCCGACCCGGTCGTCTCCCTCGATGAGGAACACGCGCTTCGGCCCCGTGACCTTCCACTTCGCCTTGCGCGCCGCGTCCCGGAACGCGCGCGCGTCCTGTGGGATGAAGTCGAGCTGCGCCTGACGTCCGGACGGGAAGCCCGAGAAGGCGAGGAGGTTCACGCCGGCTTCGGCGAGAACGCCGAGAGCGCGGGCGCCTTCGCCGGGCTTGTTGGACACCGTGGTGTAGAAGTAATCGACGACACGCACGCGTTCTGCCATGACGTGACCTCCTTCGGCGGTTAGTCGAGCACGACGAGCCCGCGCGCGCTCCGGTTCATCGACTGCGCTCCGCCGCGCGTGACGAGCAGCGTGTCCTTCAGGTGCACGCCGCCCCAGCCGAGCTCGTACCAGGCGTTCTCGACCTGGATCACCATCCCCGGCTCGATCGGCGTCGTGTCGCCCGGCGCGAGCACGGGCGCCTCCCAGTGCGCGAGGCCGACGCCGTGACCGACGTGGTGCCGCGCGTAGGCGTCGAGGCCCGCGGCGCGGGTCGCGGCGAGCGTGATGTCGAACAGCGCGGCGCCCGTCGCGTCCGGCCGCACGCTGTCCATGGCGCGCTCGTGTCCCGCCGCGACGGCCTCGTACAGCCCCTCCTGCCGGTCGCTCGGCGCGCCCATCACCGCCGTGCGCGCGACGTCGCATCGGTAGCCGTCGACGATCGCACCGAGGTCGAGGCGCACCAGCTCACCGCTCCGCAGCGCCCGCGTCGACGGCGGGGAGGCGGGCAGTCCGGCACGCGGGCCGAAGCCGACCAGCGTGAGATACGGCGTCCCGCCGCGCCGGACGACGTCCTCCTGAAACGTCGTCGCCGCCTCGCGCTCCGTCATGCCCGGCTTGAGCAGCTGCATCACCGTGTTGGCCGCCTGCTCCGCGACGTGCAGCGCGCGGGCGATCGCGTCGATCTCGTACGGTCCCTTGACCGTTCGCGCGTCGGCGAGCGCCGCGCTGGCGGGACGCGGCGACAGCGACGCCAGCGCCGTCCACGCGTCCGTCGTCAGTCCCGCCTCGTCGACGCCGATCGCGCCGGCAGACGCGTCCAGCGCGGCGAGCGCACGGCGCAAGGCCTCCGTGGAATCTGCCGCGCGTCGCTCGACCCAGGCGGTGAGCCGCCGTCCGATATCGCCGCTGCCGCGCTCGACGACGAAGTCACCGTAGGGAACGACGACGTCGACGTCGACGGGATCGTCGGCCAGCGCGATGGCGTCGATCATGGGGACGACGAGCGCCGCGCCGCCCCGCGTGAAGACGCCGAAGGTGCGATGTCCGCGATAGACGGAGGCGACCGCACTGCTGAAGCCGGTGACATAGCGGACGTTGTCGTCCGTGACGGCCACGAGCGCGTCGAGGCCGTGCCGCTCCAGCGCGGCGGTGAGGCGCTCCAGCTGGTGGGGATACATCGTCAGATCGGAACGACGGCGCCGGTGACGGCGCCCGCGCCGTCGCCGGCGAGGAACGACACCAGCTCGGCGACGCTCTCCACGGAGACCCAGCCGGTGCGATCGGCATCCGGCATGGCGGCGCGATTGGCGGGCGTGTCCATGGTGCTGGGTGCGATGGCGTTGACGCTGATGCCGCGTCCCCGCGTCTCCGCCGCGAGGGCTTGCGTGAACGCGGCAACGGCCGCCTTCGACACCGTGTAGGCGATGAAGCCGGCGGACGGCGGCAGGACGGCGCGCGAGGCGGTGAGCACGATGCGGCCGTGGCCCGCCTCCAGCATGCGCGGCAGCGTGGCGCGGCACGCCGTGAAGGCGCTCGTGACGTTCATGGCCATCATTCGGTCCCACGTGGCGCGGTCGGTGTCCACGAG
>JBKPPN010000310.1:0-4381 GCA_046733575.1 Candidatus Methylomirabilota bacterium
GAGCGCGATTGTGAAGGTGACAATCGCGGCCCCCTGTAGACATCGGCGGCATTCGGCTCCTACGCTGTAACCAAGGGCGGGGCGAGCGCGACCGACTGATCGACCGTGCGGTTTGCGTGGGGAGGGCACGCGGGAGATGGGCCGATGACGGGCGAACCACCGATTCACGATCTGATGATGGACTACCCGCTCACGCTCACGCACTTCTTCGAGCGGAGCGAGAAGGTGTTCGCGCAGAAGACGCTGGCCACGCGGGTGCCCGGCCAGCCGCTGTTCCGGTACACGTACGCGGACTTCGCCGCGCGCACCCGCAGGCTGGCGGGCGCGCTCGCGGCGCTGGGCGTGCAGCGCGGTGATCGCGTGGCGACGCTCGCCTGGAACACGCATCACCACCTGGAGCTCTACTGGGCCGCGCCGCTGTCCGGCGCGGTGCTGCACACGCTCAACTTCCGGCTCTCCGCGCAGGACCTGACGTACATCATCAATCACGCGCGCGACTCGGTGATCTTCGTGGGTGCCAGCGTGTGGCCGGTCCTCGCCGGGATCCGCGCGCAGCTCCGCACCGTGAAGCGGATCGTCGTCATCCGCGACACGCCGGACGCCGTCGTCCCCGAGGGCGTCGACGAGTACGAGGCGTTGCTCGCGGCCGCCGCGCCCGTCACGGCGTGGCCCGTGCTTGACGAGCGCAGCGCGTCGGGCATGTGCTACACCTCGGGCACGACCGGGCATCCCAAGGGCGTGGTGTACACGCATCGCGCGGTCTTCCTGCACTCGCTCGCCGCCGCCATGGCCGACACCATGGCCATCTCCGAGAACGACGTCATCCTCCACGTCGTGCCGATGTTCCACGCCAACTGCTGGTGCGTCCCGTACGCCGCGGTCATGACGGGCGCGACGCAGATCTTCGCCGGGCCGAACATCCAGCCGCGTGACATCTGCGAGATCGTGCAGGCGGAGAAGGTGACCTTCGTGGGCGCGGTGCCCACCGTGTGGATCGCCATCAAGGAGCTGGTCGAGGCGGAGGGCTTCGACATCTCGTCGATCCGCATGATCCCCATCGGGGGCTCGGCCGCCCCGCGCAGTCTCATCGAGCTCTTCGACAAGAAGTTCGACGCCCAGATGCTGCACGCCTGGGGCATGACGGAGATGACGCCGATCGGGACCATGGCGCGGCTCAAGAGCTACATGCGCGACTGGCCCGACGAGCAGCGCTACGCCGTGCGAAGCAAGCAGGGCTACGTCGCGGCGGGCGTCGACCTGCGCATCGTGAACGAGGCGGGCGAGATCCAGCCCTGGGACGGGCGCAGCATGGGCGAGATCCAGGTGCGCGGGCCCTGGATCATCCGCGCGTACTACGACAACCCGGAGTCCGCCGACCGCTTCACCGACGACGGCTGGTTCCGCACCGGCGACATCGCCACCATCGACGCCGAGGGCTACATCCAGATCACCGACCGCACCAAGGACGTGATCAAGTCGGGCGGCGAGTGGATCTCCAGCGTGGACCTCGAGAACATGATCATGGGCCATCCCAAGGTGCTCGAGGCGGCCGTGATCGCCGTCCCGCATCCGCGCTGGGTGGAGCGGCCGCTCGCCTGCGTGGTGCCACGCGCTGGCACGACCATCGAACCGTCCGAGATCATCGAGCATCTCCGGCCGCTCGTGGCGCGCTTCCAGCTCCCCGACGACGTGGTGCTCGTCGAGTCGATTCCCAAGACCGGGGTCGGCAAGTTCGACAAGAAGGTGCTGCGCGAACGCTTCAAGGACTGGAGGCCTCGACACTGATGTGGTCTGACCCGCCGCGCTTCCGTGCCGTCGCGGCTGCGCTCATCGCGAGCGCGGTGATCGCCGTCGGGACGGTCGCGCGCGCCGCGGGCCCGCTGCCGATCTCGCCGAACGGGACGACGACGCAGCAGGCGGTGGATCAGATCAATCGCTCGGCCACACGACCACTGCCCACGCCGCCCGCGTCGCCCGTCTACCGCCCCGACACGGTGTGGGTACCGGAACGCTGGGGCCTGGGCGACGTGCGCATTCCCGGGCACTACGAGCGTCGTCTTCCCGATGGCACCGTGTACGTGCCGCCCGTGGTCGTCACCGACCCGCGCACGGGCGATCGCCTGGTGCCCGGCCACGTCGAGCCGTCGCCCGCCGCAGGTCCACAGATGCCCTGACCGCGCGCGTATTTCCGTTCTGGAAAATGATCACCTCTTTGGGCACGCGCGCGCGCGCACGGTCCTGCGCCGACGGCGATCCTGCGCCCATTTCCGCAAAAATCGACGCCTCGCGAGACGCCCCCACCCTGGCACAGAAGCTGCTATGTCTCAGCGCCAACGAGCGCCACGGTCGCCCGAGCAAGCACCGCAGGCGCCAGTTGCGCCTCGCGATCGCGCGACGACCCGGAGTTGGCCGGCGCGGCCATTCGGTAAGGGAGAGGGGACGAGAACATGGCAAAGGCGAAGGACCTGAACCGATCGGTGGTACGAGACGAGCTCGTGCGGCGGAGGGACGGCGTGCTGGCGCAGATTCAGGCCCATCGCCACGTGACCCGCGCGACGGCCGAGTCCCAGCAGGAAGCCGCCAAGGATCCGTACGGTGGCGCGTCGGCCACGCACGACAGCGAGGTGGCGGTGGCCGTGGCGGAGCGCCTCGATCGGCAGCTCGCGCAGATCAATCGCGCCATCCACGACTTCGACGCCGGCCGTTACGGCATGTGCCAGGACTGCGAGGAACCCATCGCGCCCGCGCGACTGCGGGTGCTCCCCTTCACCACCCGCTGCGTCACCTGTCAGGCGGAGATGGAGACCGCGAGCCGGGCCGCCTGATCGTCGTCAGATCACGCCGAGCTCGGAGAGAAACGTCTCGATGACCCGCTGCACCTCGGCGCGGTGCGTCCGGTTCGGAAAGTGCGGACCGCCCGCGACGATGTGCAGACGGGCGTCGGGGATCGTCTCGGCCACCTGACGCGACATCGCCGGCGTGGGGAAGTGATCGTCGGATCCGCCGATCACGAGCACGGGACAGCGGATGCGGCGGCAGTCCGCGAGCCAGGTGCTGCGCGAGTACGTCTCGTCCAGCAGCGCGAGCAGCGAGGCGACCGAGTGGGCGCGCAGGCTCGCCACGATCTCCGCGTACCGCTCCGGGCGCGCCTTGAGCCTCGCCAGCGCGTCCTCGCCCATCCGCAGCCGCACGTTGGCGTCGAAGTAGGCGTCGAAGTCGCCTGACGCCACGAGGGGCCGATGCGCGGCCCACCATTCCGTGTCCGACGCGACGGGCGTGAAGGGCGGTCCGCTAATGGAGATCACGGCGCGCACACGCTGGGGCGCATGGATGGCGAGCCAGAGCGAGAGTGCGGCGCCCATCGAGGCGCCGCCCCACACAGCGCGCTCGATCCCGAGCGCCTCGGTCCAGAGTCGCATGTCCTCCGCCTTGCGCGCGTACGTGTAGTCCTCCACGCGCTCGAACTTGCTCGACAGGCCGTGACCGCGCGTGTCGGGACAGAGCACGCGCACGCGGTCGGCGAGCGGCTCCAGGTCGGCGAGCATCATCGAGGAATCCTCGATCGACCCGCCGTGGATCCAGATGACCGCGGGCGCGGAGGGATCGCCGGCTTCGCGCCAGTGGAGGCGCACGCCGTTGGCGAGCGTGATCTCGGGCATGCGCCTACGGCAGCGAGCGGAGCGTGCGGCGCGCCTCGGCGGCCTCGGCCAGATCGGGCGAGGCGAGCGCCTCCTCCAGCGCGCGACGCGCCTGTGCGGTCTTGCCCCGTCGCGCGTAGATCATCCCGAGGTGATAGCGGACCTGCGCGTTGTCGGGCAGGCGTCCCAGCGCCTCCTCGGTGAGCGCCTCGGCGCGTTCGAGGTCCCCCTTCAGGTAGAGCAGCCAGCCCAGCGTGTCAGCGACCGCCGGGCTCGTCGGCGCCTTCTCGTAGGCGCGCTCCGCCATCTCCAGCGCCGCGTCGACGTGTCCGGGGTCCGCGGAGAGAAAGAACGCGAAGTTATTGAGGGCGAGTGCGTTGTCGGGCTCGCGCGCGAGCGCGAGGCGATAGGCGTTGGCGGCGGCCGCGCGGTCACCCGCGCGCTCGTGGACCTGCGCCAGGTCGAGGAGCGGCAGGGCCAGCCCGGGATACGCGTCGGCCGCGTCCTTCAGGAGGCGGATCGCGTCGCCGGGACGATGCTCCCGCACGTAGAGCATCGCGATGGCCCTGGTCGCGGCGAGGTGGAAGTTCTTCTCCGCCAGCACGGCGCGGGCGGTCGTGTCGCGACGTGCCGCGGCCGCCAGCGTGCTGAGCTCGCGGGCCGCGAGGTCGGGGCGGCCCTGCGCGACGTAGCTCTGGACGCGACGGGCGCGCGCCTGTGGCGTGAGGGGGATGATCGCGGAC
>JBKPPN010000311.1:0-19207 GCA_046733575.1 Candidatus Methylomirabilota bacterium
CTCGACGTCGACGTGCGCGTCGGGCGGGAGCGGCGGCAGCCGCGCCCCCGCCGCGGCGACGACGGTGCCGTCCCGGTCGCGCACGGCGACGTCGACGCCGAGCTGATCGTGGATCTCCCGCGCTCGCGCCGCGAGCGCGGCACGATCGCCCATGCGCTCGCCGGCCAGCGCGGCGAAGTGACGCATCATGCCCTCAGCCATGTGGCGACGGACCGCGTCGCGCGTGCCGACCGCGAAGATCACCGCCGTGGCCACGCCGACCACCAGGAGCACGCCGAGGAAGTGCAGGTAGATCCGCGTGTGCAGGCGCGCCACGTCAGTCGACCTCGCGCAGCAGCACGTAGCCCGCGCCGCGCACGGTCTTGATGTAGCGCGGCTCGCGCGGGTTCGGCTCGAGCTTGGCGCGCAGCTTCGAGATGTGGACGTCGATCGACCGGTCGAAGGCCTCGTACTCCGTGCCCTTGAGCGCGTCGAGGAGCTGATCGCGCGAGAGCACGCGCCCGGCCGCTCGCGCCAGCGTGGCGAGGAGCGCGAACTCGTACGCGGTGAGGCTCTGGCGCTTGCCTGCCACGATGGCCTCGCGCGCGTCGAAGTCGATCTCGAGCGCGCCCACGCGCAATCGCGCGCGCGTCGTCGGGACGCTCCGACCACGACGGAGCACGGCGCGGATGCGCGCAAGCAGCTCGCGCGGGTTGAACGGCTTGGCCAGATAGTCGTCGGCGCCGAGCTCGAGCCCGACGATCTTGTCCACGTCGTCGCCGCGCGCGGTGAGCATGATGACGGGCAGGGCGGCGAGCGCGGGGTCGGCGCGAATCTGACGGCACACCTCGAAGCCGTCCGCGCCCGGGAGCATCACGTCGAGCAGCACCACGTCCGCGGGACGCGCGCGGAGTCCGGCGAGGCCGCGCGGCCCATCGCCGGCGACCGTGACGTCCATCTCGTGCTTGCCGAGATACTCCGTCACCAGCTCGCCGAGGCGAGCGTCGTCGTCGATGAGCAGCACGGCCGTCGGCATCTCGCGGAGCGTATCAGGCGCGGTCGCTCACGAGCGCGGCCCCGGCCCGTGCGTGCGCACGTACTCGGCCACGATCTTCCGCTGCGCTGGCGTCAGCGTGTCGTGGACGTCGACGATGGCCTGCGCGATGGCCGCCCGCACCTGCTGATGACGCTGCGCCTCCTGCGCGTGCAGCGCCTGGAGCTGCGCCACGTCGAGCCGGTCCGCCTCGAACAGCGCCAGCATCTGATCACGCACCCGCCCGTCCGGCCGGTTCGCGTCCATCGCTGCAAACGCCCGATCCCGCGCCGCCACGATCTTCGTCCGCTGCTCCCCCGTCACGTTCGCCTGCGTCATCGCCTCATCCAGCCGCGCCGAGATCATCTGCTTCATCATGGGTCCCATCAGTCCCGGCCCATGGCCCCCTGGCCCGCCATGCCGCCCCGCCCCTCCGGGCCCTCCCGGCCCTTGCGCAAACGCATAGGCCACCGTCAACATCGTCGCCCCCACCAACACTCCCGCCACCAGTCGATTCCTCATCGCGGCTCCTCCTCGTCTCGAATTGCAGGCGCCACAACGCTCTGCTGGACACAAGAGTCGCGACCAACGGTGAAGCGCGCATGTGGAGAACGTAAAGTTTTGTTGAGAGCGGCGTAGAGCATTGGATCTCGCGCCGCGACCGTTCGGGCGGATTACCGAGAGGCGCCGCGGCGCTCCGATCCACCACCGGGGGGAGCCGACGGGGGCCGCCGAGGCCCCCCGGTCCTTACTTCACGCGGTCTAGCGACCGCCCGAACGCGTCGATGATCGTGTCGATGTCGGTGTCGGTCATGGCGCCGTTCAGCCAGCCCGATCCCGCGCCGCGGTTGTAGTCGACGCCGTTCAACAGCATGGCCAGGTGCAGCCTGGCGCCGAACGGTCCCATGCCGCGGTCGAGACGCGCTTCATCCATGCGGTAGTCGTCGATGCCGAGCTCCTGCGCGGTCGCGCCGACGAAGATGCGGAAGATCGACGACGCGCCGTAGACGCAGCCGGGAATCCCGCGCGTCTTGAGCACCTGGTTCATGCCGGAGCGCAGACGGTCGCCGAGGCGGTTCAGCTCGCGCTGCACCTCGCCCGTCTTGAGGATCTCGAGCGCCGCCACGCCCGCGGCGGCGATGAGTGGCGTGCCGCTGTACGTGCCCTGGTCGGCCACGCGTCGCGTCCGATCGCGCGTGCCGTCGCCGGTGAACGCGATGCTGTCCAGCAGGTCGGCGCGCCCCGTCAACGCGGCGCCGGGCAGGCCGCCCGCGACGGCCTTGGCCAGGCACGTCATGTCCGCGGTGACGCCGAAGTACTCCTGCGCGCCGCCGGGCGCCATGCGAAAGCCGGTGACGACCTCGTCGAAGATCAGCACGACGCCGCGCTCGCGCGTGAGCGCGCGCAGCCCGCGCAGAAAGGCGGGATCGGTCGGGACGACCATCGAGCGCGCCCCGGCGGGCTCGAGGATGACGGCGGCCACGTCGCCCTCGTCGAGGAACTCGCGCACCTGCGCCAGGTCGTTGCAGCGCGCCACCCGCGTCGCGGCCACCGTCGTCTCCGGCACGCCGGCGGACATCGGGATCTCGAACGGATCTTTCACGCCGGCCACCACGCTGTCGTGCACGCCGTGGAAATGCCCCCGGAACTTCACGACCTTCGTCTTGCCGGAGACGGCCCGCGCGATGCGGATGGCGAGCGCGGTGGTCTCGGTGCCCGTCATCGTGAAGCGCACGCGCTCGGCGCCCGGCACGCACTCGCGGATGAGCTCGGCCCAGCGCACCTCGAGCTCGGAGCACGCGCTGTAGTGCAGGCCCCGGGCGGCCTGTTCCTGGATGGTCGCGACGATGGCGGGATGGTTGTGGCCGAGCATCAGGGCGCCGTGACCGCTCCAGCAATCGAGATAGGCGTGGCCGTCGACGTCCCACTTGCGAGCGCCCTCGGCGCGCGCGACGAAGAACGGGAACGGGCTGATCACGCGGCCGTCGTGGGCGACCCCGCTCGGCATGCTGCGGATGGCGCGCTCGTGGAGCGCCCTGGACTTCGCCCGGGTCGCCGCGTACTCCTGCTCGACCGTCATCGCCGCTCCCATTCACGCTCTCCTTTCGTGCGTCGCGCGGCTCAGAATATCACCGGGTCAGCGCGATCACGACGAGACCGGCGAAGATGGCGAGACCGCCCGCGATGCGCCCCGGCGTGGGCGGCTCGCGCAGGATCAGCACGCTGACGATCAGGGCGATCAGGATGCTGCTCTCGCGCGCGGCGACCACGTAGCTGACCGGCGCGATCCGCATCGCGCTCAGCACGGCCAGGTACGACCCGCACATGAGGACGGTCACCAGGGTCACGGTCCGCCACGGAGCGCGCCGCCGCAGCGGCCACGCCGCGTCACCGCGCACGCGACGCGCCACGACGATGACGGCGGCGTCGAGGAGAAAGACCAGGTACGCGTAGAGCGGCAGGGGCACGGCGCGGACCCCGGCACGGTTCACGAGCGAGTAGCCGGCGGTCATGAGGCCGCTGACGAGCGCGAACGCGACGGCGCGCCGCGCGTCCTTCGCGCCGACGGCATCGCGGACGGCCTCGGCGTGGCTGGCGTAGATGCCTGCCACGACGAGCACGATGCCCAGCACGCCGACGGTGGAGAGGCGCTCGTCGAACGCGACCAGCGCGACAGGTGTGACGATGAGGGGCGACGTGCCGCGCGCGATGGGGTAGACGAGCGACATCGCGCCCGCGCCGTAGGCCGCGTTGAGCGCGAAGGCGTAGCCCGCCTCGAACAGGGAGGAGAGCCCGATGAGCATCCAGCCCTCCTTCGAGATCGCGGAGAGCGGGTACACGAAGAGCACGGGCGCCGCCACCATCACGGCGAGCACGAGGGCGCCGGACTGGATGTCGAGACGACGCGGGTCGCGCTTGAGCAGGAAGTTCCAGAACGTGTGCGAGACGGCCGCGGTCAGGACGAGCAGCAGGGCGGAGAGCGGCATCAGGCGCCGCGCCTGCGGGCTTCCATCTCCTCCAGCGTGCGCGGCCAGTCCTTCCTGAGCAGCCGCGACAGCGCGCGGTCCGCGAGCAGCTTGCCCCCCGTCTGGCAGCGCGCGCAGTAGTTGGTCTCGTTGTCGGCGTGCACGATGCGCTGCACGGGCGCGCCGCACTCCGGGCACGGCTGCCCGTACTTGCCGTGCACGGCCATGGCCTTGCGGAACGCCGTGACGCCCTCGGGGAACTCGCCGGCCGCCTCGGCGCGCAGTCGCTCCACCCACTCCGTGAGCGTGGCGCGTGTGGCCGCGAGCAGACGCGCGATCTCGTCGTCGGTGAGCGCGGTCGTCAGCTTCACGGGCGAGAGCCGCGCGCGGTGCAGGATCTCGTCCGAATACGCGTTGCCGATCCCGCTCAGCACGGTGGGATCCGTCAGCGTGCGCTTCACCGTGTGGCTCTCCGCGGTGAGCGCGGCGCGAAACGCGGCGACGTCGGCGGCGAAGACGTCGAGACCGCCGGGATCGTGCTCGGCCAGCGCCGTCTCGCCGCGCACGAGGTGAATGCCCGCCCGCTTCTTCGTGCCCGCCTCCGTCATGGTCAGCGTGCCCGTCGAGAACTCGAAGGCGGCGACACCGATCCGCCCCACGCCCTTCACGCGCGCCGCCGCGCCGTCGGGCGCCGCCGGCGCCCAGTGCAGGCGGCCGGCGATCATCAGGTGGATGACGACGAAGAGGGCGTCGTCGAGCTCGATCACGATGCGCTTGCCGAGGCGGCGCAGGCCGCGCACCGTCTTGCCCACGACGGCGGCGACGGGCGGGTCGACGGAGCGAAGCACGAACGGCGTGAGGACGCGGACGCGCTCGAGGCGCGCGCCCAGGATGCGGTCGCTCAGCGCCTCGAGGTAGACGGTGACGTCGGGGAGCTCGGGCACGCGCCCGTCACGGCGACCGTCGGCGCCGCGCCCGCACGCCCTCGGCGAGACGCCGCATCACCGGCACGGTCATCTCCCAGCCCATGCAGGAGTCGGTGATGCTCTGGCCGTAGGTGAGACGCCTGGGATCGACGAGGTCTTGCCGGCCGTCGACGAGGAAGCTCTCCATCATCACTCCGAAGATCGCGTGCTCGCCCGATTCGAGCTGGGTGGCGATGTCGTCGCCCACCGCGGCCTGGCGGCGATAGTCCTTCTCGCTGTTGCCGTGACTGCAGTCGACCATGACTCGCGGCGTGACCCCGGCGTCGCGCAGCGCAGCGGCCGTCTTCTGCACCGTGTTGGCGTCGTAATTCGGTCCGCTCGCCCCGCCGCGCAGGATCACGTGACAGTCGGGATTGCCTCGCGTGGCGACGATCGCGCACAGCCCCTGCTCGGTGACGCCGAGGAACCGGTGCGGGTGGGCGCTGGAGCGGACGGCGTCGATGGCGATCTGCACGCCGCCGTCGGTGCCGTTCTTGAAGCCGACCGGCATCGACAGTCCCGACGCGAGCTCGCGATGCACCTGACTCTCGGTGGTGCGCGCGCCGATGGCGCCCCACGTGACGAGATCGGACGTGAACTGGGGGGAGATCGGATCCAGGAACTCGCAGCCCGCCGGCAGCCGTATCTCGGCCAGATCGAGGAGCAGCCGACGCCCGAGCCGCAGGCCCTCGTTGATCGAGAAGCTGCCGTCGAGGCGCGGGTCGTTGATGAGCCCTTTCCAGCCGATCGTGGTGCGCGGCTTCTCGAAGTAGACCCGCATGATCACGTAGAGATCCTGGGCCAGCTCGTCGGCGAGCGCCTTGAGCCGTCGCGCGTACTCGCGGCCCGCGTCGGGATCGTGAATGGAGCAGGGACCGACGATCACCACGAGGCGATCGTCGTGCCCGTTCAGGATCCGGCTCACGGTGTCCCGCCCGCGCGCGACGGACAGTGCGCCCGCCTCGTCGAGGGGCAGCTCCTCGAGGAGGATCGCGGGCGGCACGAGAGGACGGAAGCTCTCGACGTGGACGTCACGGGTGCGCGGCATGACGGCCGAGATTACCACGCCGGGCGTATGATCCCCGGCATGGACCCCACCGCGATCAAGGCGCTCACGTTCGACGTCTTCGGCACCGTGGTGGACTGGCGAACCAGCATCGCGCGCGAGGGCGCCGCGCTCGCGCGGGCGCGCGGGATCACCAACGTCGACTGGGTGGAGTTCGCCGACGCCTGGCGCGCGCTCTACCAGCCCGCGATGTCCCGTGTGCGCAACGGCGAGCGGCCGTGGGTGCGCCTGGACGTCCTGCACCGGGAGAGTCTCGACACGCTGCTCGATCGATTCGGGGTGAAGGGACTGAGCGAGGACGAGGTCGATCACCTGAACCGCGCGTGGCACCGGCTCGACCCCTGGCCCGACGCGGTGGAGGGCCTCACCCGGCTGAAGCGACGCTTCATCCTCGCCACGCTGTCGAATGGCAACGTCGCGCTGATCGTGAACATGGCGAAGCACGCCGGGCTGCCCTGGGACGCGGTGCTGGGCGCGGAGCCGACCCGTCACTACAAGCCGCAGCCCGAGACGTACCTCCTCAGCGCAGAGGTCCTCGGGCTGCGACCCGAGCAGTGCCTGATGGTGGCCGCGCACAACAACGACCTCGTCGCCGCCTCGCGCTGCGGGTTCCACACCGCCTTCGTCGCCCGTCCCACCGAGTACGGACCGGCGCAGCGCACCGATCTGCGCGCGGAGCACGACTTCGACGTCGTCGCGCGCGACTTCGTGGATCTCGCGAGCCAGTTGTAGATCACGGCGCCCCGGCGGCCGCCCCTCGCGCCACCTGGACGGGTCCGGTCGCCTCGCGCGCGTGGTGTGTGGCATCGGCGTTGCTGCGTCATCGTCGTCGTCTCGTGCGATGGAGTTGAAGAAATGGGAATGACGCGGCACCTGTCACTCGGCCCTTTGACCGATCCTGGCGATCTCTCGCGCGGCTCGGTGACCTTCGTCGGAACGGCGACCGTGCTCATTCGCTACGGCGGGATCACGGTGATGACCGATCCCAACTTCTTGCACAAGGGCGAGTACGCGCGGCTCGGGTACGGTCTGCGGTCGCGGCGGCTCACGAACCCGGCCCTCGAGATGGAGGCCCTGCCGCCCATCGATCTGGTCGTGCTGTCGCACCTCCACGAGGACCACTTCGATCGTGTCGTGGAGCGCCGGCTGCCCGACGTCATGCCGATCGTCACCACGCCACACGCGGCGGATCGGCTGGGGCACAAGGGGTTCCTCGCCACGCAGGCGCTCGCGACGTGGCAGACCATCGATTGCGGCAAGGGCGAGATGCGCCTGCGCATCACCGCCATGCCCGGCCGCCACGGCCCGCGACTGGTGTCGCGCCTCTTGCCGCCCGTCATGGGGAGCATGCTCGAGTTCGCCACGGTGGACGAGTCGCGGCGGATGCGCATCTACATCACGGGCGACACGCTCGTCTTCCGGAACATCCGCGACATCCGTGCGCGCTACACCGACATCGACCTCGCGCTGCTGCACCTGGGCGGCACGCGCGTGCTCGGCATCCTGGTGACGATGGACGCGCGACAGGGCGTGGAGATGATCCGCACCGTCAGCCCCGGCCTCAGCATCCCGATCCACTACAACGACTACACGGTGTTCAAGTCGCCGCTGTCGCACTTCCAGCGCGAGGTCACTGCGGCGGGGCTCGATCCCCACGTGCGCTATCTCCACCACGGCGAGACCTCGACCTTCGACGTTCCGTACCGGCCGCGCCTGCGCCGTCCCGCCTGACGTCGGTCACGCCGTCGACCGCTTCAGCGACCACAGCAGTCCGAGCTGGATGGGGATCACGGCGGCGAAGGCGAGCGCGAATCCCAGCCACGCGCCGACCCGCGCTACGCTCACCGCGACGACGAGCAGGAACGCGACGAAGCTGAACATCCCGGGAAAGAAGGCGTGGAGGAACCGGATGGTGGCCGGCGCGCCTTGCTGGGCGTGGAGGAAGCTGAGCAGGATGGCGAGCGCGACGGGGAACGGCGTCAGCGCGCCGCTCCACGCGGGCCCCAGGCGATGGGCGAGCGCCGTCGTGGTGAGGACGAGCCCGACGGCGGTGAGCATCCGCAGCGGCAGGTCCCACGCCGGCGGCGCGCCGACTGCCGACGTCCCGCGCCGCGCGGGAAGCACGAGCTTGCCGAGCGCGAGGCTGCCGCTCGCGACGAGCACCGCCGCGGTCACGCTCCAGCGGACGCGGCCGTGCAACGTCACGATGGCGACGGCGAAGCCGACCCACGCCAGGGCGAGGCTCGTCCACCACGTCGCGCGCAGACACGCCCACCCGTAGACGACCGAGAACGTCACGACCGCGGCGAGGCTGACGAGCGTCGCCCGCGCCGCGTCCGCGGCGAACGCGGTGCCTTGCTCGATGGCGAAGAAGATCAGCACGGGTCCCGCGACGAGGGGAAAGCTCGCCAGCACGCCGCCCACGCGCGGGCCCCAGCGGCGGCCCGCGAGCGTGACCGAGACGATCAGGACGGGGACGACGACGATCTTGAGGGCGAGGAGCACGAGGTCCTGAGTCGCCGCCCGCGCCGGGGTCGTGCGCGCGACGGGCGGCGAGCGTCGGCCGACGGATTACCTGGCGCGGTGGTGGTCGGCGATGACGTGGGCGACGGAGGCGGTGACGCGCACGGCGGTCGGGAGGTGGATGAACTCGTTCGGCCCGTGCGCGTTCGATCCCGGGCCCATCACGCCGGTGATGAGGAACTGCGCGCGCGGAAACTTCTCGCCCAGCATGCTCATGAACGGGATGGAGCCGCCGATGCCCATGTGCATGGCCGGCTTGCCGAAGAACGCGCGCGACGCGCGATCGATGGCGTCGGCGAGCCAGGGCCGCATCGCAGGCGCGTTCCAGCCATTGCCGGGCGCCTCGATCTCGAAGTGGACGCGCGCGCCGTACGGGGGATCGGCCTCGAGGATGTCCTTCAGTCGCCGGGCCGCGCGCGCGGCGTCGATGGTGGGCGGCAAGCGCAGCGACAGCTTGAGCGACGTCGACGGACGCAGCACGTTGCCGGCGTCGCCCGGCGACGGCAGCCCGGCCGCCCCCGTGATCGCCAGCGCCGGCCGCCACGTGTTGGCGAGCACCAGCTCCGCCCGATCGTCGTGCACCGCGTGCATCCCGGGAACGAAGGGGAACTTGCCGTCGATGTCCTCGCCCAGCACGCCGGCGACCGCGCGCGCCTGGGTCACGCGCTCGGCCGGGATCTCGGCGTGGAACTCGCGGGGACGGATGCGTCCCGTCTCCTCGTCCTCGAGGCGAGAGAGCAGGCGGCGCGCGATGCGGAAGCTCGACGGCACGATGCCGCTCGCGGCGCCCGAGTGGACGCCCTCGGTGAGGACGTCGACCGTGAGCACGCCGTTGACGATGCCGCGCAGCGACGTCGTGTCCCAGAGCTGCTCGTAGTTGCCGCAGCCCGAGTCGAGGCAGATCACGAGCGCGGGCCGCAGCCGATCGGCGAGGGCGTCGACGTAGGCCGGGAGGTCGGGACTCCCGCTCTCCTCGCATGTCTCGATGAGCACCACGCACCGCGCGTGCGGGATGCCCTGCTGCTGCAGCGCCTCGATGGCGCCGAGGGCGGCGAAGGCGGCGTAGCCGTCGTCGCCCGCGCCGCGCCCGTAGAGGTACTCCCCCTTGCGGACTGCTTTCCACGGGCCCAGATCGGGCGCCCATCCCACCATCTCCGGCTGCTTGTCGCAGTGCCCGTAGAGCAGGATGGTCTCGTCCGACTTCCCGGGGATCTCCATCAGGATCACCGGCGTGCGACCGGGAAGGCGGACGACGTCGAGCCGCAATCCCTCGATCGGCCGCGCCCGCGACCAGGCCTCGATCAGGGCGACGGCCCGGTCGATGTGGCCGTGCTCGCGCCATCCCGGGTCGAACATCGGCGACTTCGCAGGAATGGTGATGTACTCGCTCAGCGCGGGCAGGACGCTCTCGTCCCAGACGCGTTGCACGAGCGGCAGCGTGGCGGCCGATCCGGTGGTCATCGGCCGGGATGGTAGCACCGCTCCGCGGCCGGCTCCCGTCCCTTTGCCGCCCGGGGCGGCGGGTACAATGACCGCGTGCTCGAGCCTGCCGTGCGCCCTCCCGTCGCCGTTCGCGTCCCGAAAGTCGACGTCGTCCACGGCGACACGCGCGTCGACGAGTACGCCTGGCTGCGGGAGAAGACCGACCCCGCCGTGGTCGCGTATCTCAATGCCGAGAACGCGTACAGCGACGCGGTGATGAAGCGCACGGAGGCGTTCCAGGAGTCGCTGTACAGCGAGATGCTGGCGCGCATCAAGGAGGACGACAGCTCGGTGCCCGCGCGGCGCGGCCGCCACCTCTACTACTCGCGCACCGAGAAGGGCAAGCAGTACCCGATCTATTGCCGCAAGCTGGAGACCGTCGACGCGCCGGAGGAGGTGACGCTCGACCTGAACGTGCTGGCCGAGGGCAAGCCGTTCATCTCGCTGGGCGCGTACCAGGTGAGCGACGACGGCGAGCGGCTCGCGTACACGCTCGACTACACCGGGTTCCGCGAGTACACGCTGCACGTCAAGCACCTGCGCTCCGGCGATCTCTACCCCGATCGCGTCGAGCGCGTCTCGTCGGTCGCGTGGGCCGCCGACGACACGACGCTGTTCTACGTCGTGGAGGACGAGGCCAAGCGGCCGTACCGCCTGTACCGTCACCAGCTCGGCAGCGACACCGCGCTCGCGCACCCGCTCTTCGAGGAGACCGACGCGCTCTTCCGCCTCGGCGTGTGGCGCTCCCGGAGCCGCGCCTTTGTCTTCGCCGCCTCGCGCAGCTTCACGTCGGGCGAGGTGCGCTTCCTTTCCGCGACGGATCCCGAGGCGCGGTGGACGCTGCTGCACGCGCGCGAGAAGGACCACGAGATCGACGTCGACCACGGGGGCGCCTTCTTCTACCTGCGCACCAACGGCGACGGTCTGCGCAACTTCCGCCTCGTGCGCGTGCCCGTCGACGCCCCGCGCCGCGATCGCTGGGAGGAGCTGATCCCCCACCGCGACGACGTCATGCTGGAGGACGTCGACGTGTTCGCCGACCACTACGTCACCCACGAGCGGGCCGAGGGCCTGGTGCGCTTGCGCGTGACCGCGCTGGCGTCGGGCGAGCGCCACGACATCGACTTCCCCGAGCCGACCTACGACGTCAGCCCGGAGACCAACGCCGAGTTCGACACGTACGAGTACCGCTTCCGCTACCAGTCGTTCGTGACGCCGTCGTCGGTCTACGACCACGACGTGGTGGCGCGGAAGCTGGTCCTGCGCAAGCGCACGGAAGTGCTCGGCGGCTACGACGCCACGCGCTATCACTCCGAGCGCGTCTGGGCGACCGCCCCCGACGGCGTCCGCGTGCCGATCTCCATCGTCACCCGCGCCGATGCGCCGCGCGACGGCAGCGTGCCCCTGCTGCTCTCCGGCTACGGCGCGTACGGGATCCCGTACCCGGTGACGTTCGCGTCCACGCGGCTCAGCCTGCTCGACCGCGGCGTCAGCGTCGCCATCGCGCACATCCGGGGCGGCGGCGAGCTGGGCAAGCGCTGGCACGACGCCGGCCGCATGCTGAACAAGCGGAACACGTTCACGGATTTCGTCGCCGCCGCCGAGCACCTGGTGCGCGCGGGCTACACGTCGCACGAGCGGCTCGTCATCGACGGCGGGAGCGCGGGCGGACTGCTCATCGGCGCCGTCCTGAACCTCCGTCCGCGGCTCGTGCGCGCGGCCGTGCTGCGCGTGCCCTTCGTCGACGTGATCAACACCATGCTCGACGAGTCGCTGCCCCTGACGGTGGGCGAGTTCGAGGAGTGGGGAAATCCCAAGCTGCGCGAGCACTACGAGTACATGACGACGTACTGTCCGTACACGAACCTCGCCCGCGCGCCCTATCCCTCGATCCTGATCCGCACGTCGCTCAACGACAGCCAGGTCATGTACTGGGAGCCCGCGAAGTACATCGCGCGCCTGCGCGCGCTCACCGACGGCGCGCCGCAGGCGATCTTCAAGATCGACATGGACGCGGGTCACGGCGGCCCGTCCGGCCGCTACGACGCGCTCCGCGAGACGGCCTACGACTACGCGTTCGTGCTCACGGAGCTGGGCCGCGCCGACGTCGAGCGCGATCGCCCCGGCCCCGCGTGACCGACGCGACGTCGTCGCCGGATGGGTTCACGAAGTCCCCGAGCTGCGATCTCTGCCGCGCGCTGAAGCTGACGCCGTGGTTCCACGAGGACGACGTGTGCTGGATCGCGGAGTGCGAGATCTGCGAGACGCCGATGGTGGTCTGGCGCTGGCACGGCACCACGCCGCCCGCGGCCCACGTCGATCACATGCGAGCGAAGCTCGTCGAGATCGCGCAGCAGGTCGTCGGCGAGTTCTGGATCGACGGGCACATGCGGAACATCCCCGATCACTACCACGCCCACGCCCGGCCGAAAGGCGGGTTCTTCGGTCGCTAGAAGCCGTGGAAGCGACGGTCGTGAGGCGGGGCGAGCGTTACGACGCGATCCGCAGTCCCGAGCGGCGTTCGAAGACGTCCTGGTCCATCAGCGAGCCGTCCACGATGCGGGCCATGTTGCCGCAGTACTTGCAGTGGAGGAACGCCGGCTCACGCTCGATGAATCCGCTCTTGCACTTCGGGCAGCGGTCCGCGTCCTTGGCCGCGACGCTCCTGGCCGCGCTGAAGCGCACGAGCTGCCCCATGGGCTGTGCAGGCTTCGGCGCAATCGGGCTCGGACTCGCTTCCGGCATGGCGCGCGATTGTACCTCAGAGCCTCCGGAACCGATGCACACCGCCGGCGTCCGTCTCGCGCGCGACCGCGCCGGCCGACTGGAGCAGGTGCAGGTGAGCGAGGACCTCGCCGATGGCGAAGGCGAGCTGGTGCGTGTCGAGCTCGCGACGGAACAGCCGCGGGATCAGCTGGACGCCCGTGCGCGGCTCGGCCACGGCGTCGAGCGTCTCGGCCAGTCGCTCGTCGTGGTGACTCTCGAGCATGTCGAGGCGCGTGTGCAGCCCGTGGAAGGGCAGGCCGTGTGACGGGAGCACGAGCGTCTCGGAGCCCATGGGCCGGAAGCGCTGGAGCGAGTCGAGGTAGAGGCGCAGCGGATTGCCGAGGGGCTGATCGGGCCACACGCTGACGTTGGTCGTGATCTTGGGGAGCACCTGGTCGCCCGAGATCAGGATGCCGTCGTCGCGACTCCACAGGCACATGTGCTCGGGCGCGTGGCCCAGCACCGTCAGCACCTCCCACTTGCGCGCGCCGATGGCCAGCACGTCGCCGTCCCGCAGGCAGCGGTACTGCTCGGCGAGCGTGGGCACCATGTCGGGGTAGTGGTTGCCGCGACGGCGGAAGGCGTCGAGCGCCTCGTCGCTGAAGCCGTGGTCGCGGTAGTGGGAGAGGCGCTTCTCGGTGTCGCGCGCGTCGCGCTGCCGCCACGCGAGCTGGGCCGACAGGTACTCCGCCTGCGTGCACCAGAAGTCGACGCCGAAGCGCTCCACGAGCCAGCCCGCGTTGCCCATGTGGTCGGGATGGAAGTGCGTGGCGATCACGCGGCTGATCGGCTTGCCGTCGAGCTGCGTCGCGAAGATCCGCTCCCACGCCTCGCGCGTCGGAGGCAGCCCCGCGCCCGTGTCGACGATGGCCCACGCGCCGTCGTCCTCCACCAGCCACAGATTGATGTGATTGAGCTGGAAGGGCAGCGGCATGCGGAGCCACTTGATGCCGGGCGCCACGGCGATCGTGTCGCCGGGTGCGGGCGGCGTCGTCCACGGATGCAGGAGCGAGCTCATCGCGTCGGCCATTGTACACTCGGCATCTCGCCGATCCGGCGTGATACCGGTGCGATCGCCGCGTCACTGGGGAGGATCAGATGTCGACCGCGCACGATCTCTGCTGGCTCTCCGCCGTGGATCTCGCCGCCGCCATCAAGAAGAAGCGCGTCTCGCCGCGCGAGGTGGTGGAGGCCGTGCTCGCGCGCATCGAGAAGACGCGGGCGCTCAACGCCTACGTCACGCTCGACGCCGACGGCGCACGCCGCGCCGCCCGCGCTGCCGAGCGCGCGGTCACCACGCGGAGCGCGACGCTGGGCCCGCTGCACGGCGTGCCCTTCTCGGTGAAGGACCTCATCATCACGAAGGGCATGCGCACGACGTTCGGCACCCCGCTCCACCGCGACCACGTCCCCACCGAGGACGCGCCGTCGGTTGCGCGCATGAAGGCGGCGGGCGCGATCCTGCTCGGCAAGACGAACACGCCGACGTTCGGCTGGGTCGGCATCACCGACAACCTCGTGTTCGGCGTCACCCGCAATCCGTGGAACCTCGAGCGCACGCCGGGCGGCTCCTCGGGCGGCGCGGGCGCCGCGGTGGCGGCGGGACTCGGTCCGCTCGCCCTCGGCACGGACGGCGGCGGCTCGATACGGAAACCGGCCGCATTCTGCGGCATCGTCGGCCACAAGCCGTCCTTCGGACGCGTGCCCATCTATCCCGCCGGGGCGGCGTGGAGCCTGTCGAACGTCGGACCCATGACGCGCACCGTGAAGGACGCCGCGCTGATGCTCACCGTCTGCGCGGGGCCGGACGAGCGCGATCCGTATTCGCTGCCCGCGGAGAACGTCGATTACGTCAAGGCGCTCCGCGGCGGCGTCAAGGGCCTGCGCGTGGCGTACAGCGAGACGCTCGGGATCGCGCCCGCCGTCGATCCCGAGGTGCGCTCGTCCGTCGCGACGGCCGTGCGCGCGTTCCGCGAGCTCGGCTGTCGCGTCGAGACGGTCGAGCCGTCGTGGCCGCCGATCTGGGAGGCGTGGCGCGCGATCTTCCTCGGCGGCATCGCCACGCGGCTGGCCCCGCACATCGACCGTCGCGAGGACATCGACGCGGGGCTGGTGCCCGTCGTCGAGGAGGCGCTGGCGTGGGGTCCCACGCGCTACGTCGACGCCTGGACGGAGCGGCTGGCGTGGTGGCAGCACCCGCGGCAATTCTTCGAGAAGTACGATCTGCTCGTCACGCCGACCGCGACCACGCCGGCGTTCCCGCACGGCATGCTGTACCCGTCCACCATCGCCGGCGTGAAGGTCGACCGTCTCGCCTCGAGCGCCTACACGTTTCCCTTCAACCTCACGGGGCAGCCGGCCGTCTCCGTGCCGTGCGGCTTCAGCCGGGACGGTCTGCCCATCGGTCTGCAGATCGTGGGCCGGCGTAACGACGACGTCACCGTGCTGCGCGCGGCGGCCGCCTTCGAGTCCGCGCGGCCGTGGACGGCGCGCCGCCCGCCCCTCGACTGATGTGCAGGCTTGCGTCGTCGCGTCGGCACGTGAGAATAATCAGGAGAAGTCCAACCACGCGAGGGGATCGCATGATTCGACTGCTTGCTGCCGTGATGGCCGTGCTGCTGGTGATCGTCGCCGCTCCGAACGTGCACGCGGGCCCCGCCCTCGACACGTTGAAGGGAGGGGTCGACCGGGCGCTGAAGGTCCTGGACGATCCGAACCTCAAGGGCGAGCCGCACTCCGCCGATCGCCGCAAGCAGTTGCGCGAGATCGCGGACGGACTGTTCGATTTCGAGGAGATGTCGAAGCGCACGCTGGCCACGCACTGGCAGAAGCGCACGCCCGACGAGCGCCAGCAGTTCTCCACGCTGTTCGCCGACCTGCTGGAGAACACGTACTTCACCCAGATCGACACGTACAGCGGCGGGGGCAGCGTCAAGTACGGCGCCGAGAACGTCAACGGTGACCAGGCGACCGTCCGTACCGTCATCGTCACGTCGAAGGGCGCCGAGATCCCGGCCGACTACCGGATGCACATGAAGAACGGCAAGTGGCTCGTCTATGACGTGAGCATCGAGGGCGTGAGTCTCGTCAACAACTACCGCGCGCAGTTCAACCAGATCATCCAGCGTGGCGGCTACGCCGAGCTGGTGCAGCGACTGCAGAAGAAGTCCTTCCCCGCGCCCACGAAAGCATCGGCCGGCTAAAAAGGCGGCGATGTTCTCGTCCCCCGGGTCGTGAGTCGATAGTCGTCGGGGCGGTACGGACGGCAGATCCGGAGTGAGCGTCGACGGTCAGGGCTTGCCGAGGAGGACCGCGCCCTCCGCGGCGAGACGCTGGATCTCATCGTCGTCGAAGCCCTGCTCGCGGAGGACCTCCTCGGTGTGCTGCCCCAGCACGGGCGACGCCGCCGTGATCGCGCCCGGCGTCTCGCCGAACTTGATCGGCAGCCCGATCGTCTCGACACGCCCCGCGACGGGATGCTCGAGCGTCACGATCATGTCGCGCGCGCTGGCCTGGGGATCGGCGTGCATCTGCTTCACATCGTTGATCGGTCCGGCGGGCACGCCGGCCCTCTCCAGGATGGCCAGCCACTCGGCCGTCGTGCGCGTGACGTACACGGTCTCGAGGGCGTGCTCCAGCTCGAGGCGGTGGGCCATGCGCGCGCCGTTGTCGACGAAGCGGGGATCGGTCGCGAGCTCCGGGGCGCCGATCGCGGAGAGCATCGCCTTCCAGAGCTTCGGGCCGTTGGCGCCGACGACGATGTAGCCGTCGCGGGTGCGGACCGCCTGGTACGGCGCGTTGAGCGAGTGGGCGGATCCCATCGGGCCCGGCGCGACGCCAGTGGCGAAGGCGATGGCCGACTGCCAGTACGTATGCGTGATGCCGGCCTCGAAGAGCGAGGTGTCGACCATCTGGCCGCGTCCGGTCTTGAGGCGGTGTGTGTACGCGGCGAGGATCCCCATCGCGAGCAGCAACCCGGCCGTGATGTCGCAGATCGGCGCGCCGACCTTCACCGGCGGACGACCCGGTCCCTCGCCGGTGATGCTCATGAGCCCGCTCATCGCCTGCGCCATCAGGTCGAAGCCGCCGCGCTCGGCGTAGGGTCCGGTGCGCCCGAAGCCGGAGATCGCGGCGTAGATCAGCCCGGGATTGCTCGCACGCAGCGTCTCGTAGTCGAAGCCGAGGCGTTGCATCACGCCGGGACGGAAGTTCTCCGTGACGATGTCAGCCCGATCGAGGAGCCGGCGCAGCACGCGACGTCCCCCCTCGGTCTTCAGATCGATGGCGACGCCGCGCTTGTTGCGGTTCATCATCATGAAGGTCGCCGGCTCGCCGTTGACGGCGGGCGGGATCGACTTCCGCGTGTCGTCGCCGTCGGGCATCTTCTCGACCTTGACCACGTCGGCGCCCATGTCGGCGAGGAACAGGCCGCACGTCGGCCCCGCCATGTGGTGACAGAGCTCGACGACCCGAACGCCGACGAGCGGTCCCTGCTTCGTCACGCGACGAGGAGCGACTTGGCGCGCTCGCGCAGCGCGTCGGGCAGGGGGGTGGGGCGCCGCGCCACCATGTCGAGGTGCACACCCATCTGCGACAGCGTCGCGACGAGCGTCTCGGTCCGCGCGTTGAACAGCCGGTGCAGCGTGCGCATCGACGAGTTCCCGAGCTGGACGAGCCCGCTCTTCACCAGCACGGGATCGCCCGCGCGAAGGTCGCCCGTGAAGGCGAGCTGGAACTCGAAGGTCGAGAAGCCCACGCGCTGCTCACGCATGTACGCGGGCGTCATGCCGAAGAGCGCGGTGAGCTGCGAGTTGGCGGCGGAGAAGCGGTGGATGTAGTGCGACAGCGCGCTCTGTCCCGTGACGTCGATCTCCCACGGGGTGACGATGTCACGGCCCGAGACGTGAAAGCCGACGTCGCTCGCGGGCGCGGGACGCGTCTCGCGCGCCGGACCATCCCACTCGACCCGCCGCGCATCGAGGGCGCGACGCTGCCCCGCCGTGAGGGGAACGCGCCGAGCTCCCGCCACGAGCGCGACGCGCTGCTCGACGGTGGCGCAGACGCGATCGCCGTCGGAGTCGAACAGCTTGTGTCCGAGCACCACGCCGTCGCGCTCGACGCCGATGACGCCGGTGAGGATGTGCAGGATGTCCCCGGCGCGGAGCTCGCGGAGGTACCGCACGTAGCAGTCGACCGTGAGCGCGCGCGGCCGTGTCGTCGTGCCGCGCGCGCCGGCGCGCGACGTCGCGGTGGGCAGGGCGAGCGCCTCCAGGGCGTTCGCGGTGGCGTCGGCGAAGCGGTCGAAGTAGTACGCGACCGTGAAGTGGTCGACGTTGTCGAGCTCCCAGCGATGCACGGTCCCGCGGTACGTCTCGATCCAGGGATTCATGCCGGGCACATCATACGATAGACTCCTCGGCATGAACGCCACCGACGCCGTCCGCGGACACGCCTTCGTCGTGCAGCCTCACGAGGGACCGTCGTACTGGCAGCCGGTGCCGGCGAACGGTCACGCCGACCCCAAGCTCTACCCGTCGCAGACGGGATTTCCGACGCTCGCCATGGGCTACCAGACCATCGCGCCGCACAGCCGCGTGCGCGAGCACTCGCACGGCGACCAGGTCGAGCTGCAAATCTGCTTCCGCGGCACGGGGCGGGTGGTGGTGGACGGCGAGAGCCACCCGCTCGTGCCCGGCACCGCGTGCATGCTCGGCTACGACGTGAAGCACGAGATCATCAACGAGAGCGAGGACGAGCTCGTCATGCTCTGGGTGATCACGCCGCCCGGGCTCGAGGACTTCTTCGCCGCCATCGGCCGTCCGCGGCAGGTCGGCGACCCCGCGCCCGCCCCGTTCGCGCGTCCGTCCGACGTCATCGCCATCGAGCGGTCGCTCGGCATGAACGACACGCGCTAGCCGCGATGCCGACCCTCAAGATCGGTCAGGACGCCCTCTACTACGAGATCCACGGCGACGGGCCACCGCTCATGCTGGTCACCGGCCTGAACGGCGTGTCGTCGTTCTGGATCAAGCAGGTGCCCGTGCTGGCCAGAGACTTCAAGGTCATCCTGCACGACCACCGCGGCACCGGACAGAGCACGCACGCTCGCATGCAGTACTCGGTCGATCAGATGGCGCAGGACGCCCTCGCGCTCATGGACGCGCTCGACGTGGAGTCCGCGCATCTCGCGGGTCACTCCACGGGCGGCGCGATCGGGCAGACGCTGGCGCTCGATCATCCCAGGCGCATCCGGAGCCTGGTGCTGAGCGCGACCTGGGCGGGGCCCGACCCGTACTTCCGCCGCCTGTTCGAGTCGCGCAAGGCGATCCTCCTCGCGCAGGGACCCGAGGCATACATGCGCGCGTCGATCCTCGCCCTCGCGCCGCCCCGCTGGGTGAGCGAGAACGACGCCGCGATCACCGAGCAA
>JBKPPN010000312.1:0-4318 GCA_046733575.1 Candidatus Methylomirabilota bacterium
GCGTCGAAGCACGCGCTGGTCGGGCTGACGCGCGCGCTGGCCGCGGAGGTCAAGGGCCGCGGCGTGACCGTGAACGCGCTGTGTCCGGGATTCGCGGCGACGGAGCTCACGTGGGCGAGCGCCCGGAACATCGCGACGAAGACGGGCCGCTCGTTCGCCGAGGCCGTGCAGTCGCTCGCGCGGCTCAATCCCGGCGGGCGACTGATCGAGCCCGACGAGATCGCCGACGCCGCCGTGAAGCTCCTCGATGACGACACGACCACGGGCGAGGCCATCGTGCTCGACGGCTCCACGCCCAGGGAGACGCGACCATGACCGACCGCATCGCCGCCATCAATCCCCCATCGCTCATGAAGCCCGTCGGCTTCGCGCACGCCATGCAGGTCACGCAGGGCCGCGTGGTGTTCCTGTCCGGTCAGGTCGCCAAGGACAAGGACGGCAAGGTCGTCGGCGCGGGCGACATCGTCGCGCAGTTCCGTCAGGTCTGCGAGAACCTGCGCACGCTCGTGGAGGCCGCGGGCGGCTCGCTCGCCGACGTGGCCAAGCTCACGATCTACGTGCTCGACGTCGCGGAGTACAAGCGGCGCGTGCGCGAGATCGGCGCCGTGTATCGCGAGTACTTCGGTCGTCACTTCCCCGCCATGACCCTGGTCGGCGCCCGCGATCTCTTCGATGCCGCGGACGGCTGCATCCTGGAGATCGAGGGCTTCGCGGTCATCCCGTGATCCCCGCGGCGGCCGACTCGCTGCCCGCGCCCGCGCTGTGGCCCGAGCGCGTCTATACCCTCCCGCACGTCCGCTATCCCGTCGCGATGAACGTCGCGGCCGAGCTGCTCGACCGTCACGCCGAGGGCGACGGGGCGAGCCGGCCCGCCATCGTCGCGGGCGACACGACGCTGACGTACGCGACGCTGGCCGCGCGCGTGAACCGGCTCGCTCACGGTCTGCGCGCCGTCGGCCTGGAGCGCGGCGATCGCGTGCTGCTCCGACTGCCCAACGTGCCGGACTTCGTGGTCAGCTGGCTCGCGTGTCAGAAGCTCGGTGTCGTCACGGTGGCCACGATGTCGATGCTGCGCGCCCGCGAGCTCGCGCACGTGGCGCAGGACGCCGGCACGCGGGCGGCCATCGTGTGGGGCGCGCTGCGCGAGGAACTGGAGCGGGCGCGCGTCGAGGCGCCCGATCTCGGCACCATGATCGTCGCCGGCGACGCCCGCGCGTCCGACGTGACGCTGGACTCGCTCGCCACCGGCCATCCCGCCGTGTTCACTGCCGAGGCGACGGACGCCGACGAGATGGCGATGATCGCCTACACGTCGGGATCGACGGGCGTGCCCAAGGGCTGCGTGCACACGCACCGCGACATCCTCGCCTCGGCCGATGCGTACGCCCGCCACGTCCTGGATCCCTCGCCGGAGGACCGCTTCGGCGGACATCCCAGCCTCGCCTTCACCTTCGGGACGGGCGGGCTGCTCGTCTTCCCGCTGCGGTTCGGCGCCGCGACCGTGCTCACGCCGACGTTCACGCCCGAGTCGATGCTCGAGACGTTCAGCCGTCACCGCGTGACGATCGCGTTCTGCGCGCCGACGACCTACCGTCTGATGCTCGCGGTGCCGGACATGACGCGACGGTTCGATCTGGCCAGCCTTCGCCGCGGCGTGTCCGCCGCGGAGCCGCTCCCCGCCGCCACTTGGCACGACTGGCACGCGCGCACGGGCATCGAGCTCCTCGACGGCATCGGCTCCACCGAGCTCTTCCACATCTTCGTGTCGTCCATTCCCGGTCGCGTGAAGCCGGGCACGACGGGATTGCCCGTGACCGGGTACGACTGCCGCGTGGTCGACGCCGACGGGCGCGAGGTCCCGCGCGGACAGGAAGGTCTGATCGCGATCAAGGGGCCGACGGGCTGCAAGTACTGGCGTCAGCCCGAGCGTCAGCGGGAGTACGTGCGCTGGAACGGGTGGAACGTGACCGGCGATGTCTTCGTGCAGGACGCCGAGGGCTACTTCACGTACCAGTGCCGCTCCGACGACATGATCGTGTCCGCGGGCTACAAGATCCCCGGCCCCGAGGTCGAGCACGTGCTGGACACGCACGACGCCGTCGCGGAGTCCGCCGTGGTCGCCGCGCCACATCCGACGCGCGGCTTCGTGGTCAAGGCCTTCGTCGTCCTGCGCGACGGCGGCCGTGGATCGGCCGAGCTCGTGACGGCGCTGCAGGATCACTGCAAGCGCGAGCTCGCGCCCTACAAGTATCCGCGCGTGATCGAGTTCGTCCCTGAGCTGCCGCGCACGGAGACGGGCAAGATCCAGCGCTACGTCCTGCGCCGCGCTGCCGCGAGCCGGGAAGGCGGCGCCGCACGGGCGTGACCGCGGTGGCCGAGCGTCCGACCGTCAAGCATCGCGTCCCGGCCACCCGGTGGCCGACGAGCGAGGAGGCGCGGCGATCGCGCTGGTTCTCCCCCGTGACCATCGGGCCCCTCGTGGCGCGGGAGCGGACGTGGGTGCCGGCCATGGTGCCGTGGCGCGCCACCGACGACGGCGTCGTGACACCGGAGGTCATCGACTGGTACGCGCGCTTCGCCGACGGCCAGCCCGGCGTCATCGTCGTGGAGGCCACCGGCATCCGCGACGTGCCGAGTGGCCCGCTGCTGCGCATCGGCGACGACCGGTTCATTCCCGGCCTCCGCCGTCTCGTCGAGAGCGTGCGCGCGCACAGCGGCGGCGCGACGCGCCTCTTCATCCAGCTCATCGACTTCGTCGCGGTGCGACGGCGTCCCGAGCCCGACCGCTACTTCACGCGGTTCCTCACCGTCACGCCGGCCCTGCGTGAGCGACTTGCTCAGCACCTCGGCGACGCGCGCTGGCGTGACGCCGCGGAGAGCGTCGTGCGCGAGCGGCTCCGCACCGCCGGGCGCGACGTCATCGAGGCGGCGCTCGACGCGCGCGAGCTCGAAGCCCTCGACTACGGCTACCGCGAGCGCATCTGGGACACGCACCTGCCCCACATCGCCGAGCTGCCCCGCGTGCTGCCGCCGCTCTTCGCCGAGGCCGCTGCGCGCGCGCGCGAAGCCGGCTTCGATGGCGTCGAGCTCCACTACGCGCACGCCTACACGATGGCCTCGTTCCTGTCGCGCCTCAACACGCGCACCGACGGTTACGGCGGCCCGCGCGAGCATCGCGTCCGTCTGCCCCTGGAGGTGCTCGCCGCGGTGCGCGCGCGCGTGGGCGACGACTACGTGACCGGGCTGCGCTACCTCGGCGACGACGTCGTCGAGGGCGGCAGTCGCCTCGAGGACGCGGTGTGGTTTGGCGTGCGCTTCGCCGAGGCGGGCGCGAGCTACCTGTCGATCTCGAAGGGCGGACGCTTCGAGGACGCGCGACAACCGAAGGTCGGCGAGGCGGTCTATCCCTACACGGGCCCCTCCGGCCACGAGTGCATGCCGACGGTGATCTCCGACGCGCGCGGGCCGTTCGGTCGGAACGTGCCGCTCGCCGCCGCCATCCGTCGCGCCGTGCGCGCGGCCGGTCACGACACTCCCGTCGTGACGAGCGGTGGCATCGCGACGTTCGAGCAGGCCGAGGCCGTCCTCGCGCGGGGCGACGCCGACATCGTGGCGGCGGCGCGCCAGAGTCTCGCCGATCCCGACTGGTTCCTGAAGATCCGGCTCGGTCTGGGCGACCAGGTGCGGCGGTGCGAGTTCACGAACTACTGCGAGGGACTGGACCAGCGCCACAAGCAGGTGACCTGCAAGCTCTGGGATCGCGACGTCGATCCCTCGGATCGCGGCGTGCAGCTCGCCCACGACGGCAAGCGCCGTCTGACCGCGCCGCCCTGGCGTCGACCGTCGGTGCCGGGCGCCGGCTGAGGCGCCGCGCAGCGGGTCCCGCGCTGTTCACACCGTCTCCGGCGCGCCGGGAGGGCGCGCAACGCCTGGCCCGGCTCACCGGCGCGCGTCCCGGCGAGACGTCGGCCGTCCTGTGGTCGTTCGCCTACTTCTTCTGCATCCTGTCGAGTTACTACGTCCTGCGTCCCGTGCGCGACGAGATGGGCGTGGCGGGCGGGGTGGCGCGACTGCCGTGGCTCTTCACGGGGACGTTCCTCGCCATGCTCGCCGTCACGCCGATCTTCGGGGCGCTCGCCGCGCGCTATCCGCGACGGACCCTGCTACCCGCACTCTACGTCTTCTTCATCGCCTGCATCCTCGTCCTCTGGGCGCTCCTGCGGCACCCCGGCTTCGCGACGTGGGCCCCGGCCACGTTCTTCATCTGGCTCAGCGTGTTCAACCTCTTCGTGGTCTCGGTCTTCTGGAGCTTCATGGC
>JBKPPN010000313.1:0-10839 GCA_046733575.1 Candidatus Methylomirabilota bacterium
GGACGGCCGGCTCCTCTACGACGAGCCGCGCGTCATCAGCAAGGACGTCACGATCGCGTCGCGGTCCGGCGCGACGATCGAGTTCGAACTCAAATAATCGGGGGAGCCGCATGTACACGCACATCCTGGTGCGGGTGGACAACTCGGACTACAGCAACCGCGCCATCGACCTGGCCGTCGAGCTGGGTCGCGCCTTCGGTGCGCGTCTCACCGGCTCCCACGTCTACGCGGCGCGCTTGCACGACTATCGCTTCAAGCAGATGGAGTACACGCTCCCCGAGGAGTACAAGGACGAGTACGAGCTCGAACGTCAGCGCAAGATCCACGATTCGCTGATCGCCATGGGGCTCCAGCTGATCTCCGACTCCTACCTCGACGTCATGGACGGGAAGGCCAACGAGGCCGGGCTGGCGTTCGAGCGCCGCATGATGGACGGCAAGCACTACAAGGCGCTCATCGAGGACTGCGGGGCGGGCGACTACGACCTCGTGATCATGGGCGCGCTCGGCATGGGCGCGGTGAAGGACAGCCAGCTCGGCTCGGTGACCGAGCGCTTCGTGCGCAAGGTCACGCGGGACACGCTGGTGGTGCGCAACGCCGATCCGCTCAAGGACCAGCAGGGCGCCATCGTGGTGTGCCTCGACGGCTCGCCGCAGTCGTTCCACGGGCTCAAGATCGGCATCGCGCTCGCCAAGGCCCTCGGCCGTCCCCTCCAGGCCGTCGGCGTCTACGACCCGTACCTGCACTACGCGATGTTCAACGGCATCGTGGGCGTGCTGAGCGAGAAGGCGTCCAAGATCTTCCGCTTCAAGGAGCAGGAGCAGCTGCACGAGGAGATCATCGATACGGGGCTCGCCAAGATCTACCAGTCGCATCTCGAGATCGGGCGGAAGCTGGCCGCCGAGGACGGCGTCGACCTGTCGATCACGCTGCTGGATGGCAAGTGCTTCGAGAAGATCCTGACGTTCGCCCGCAAGGAGCAGCCGTGGCTCCTCATCGTCGGCCGCGTCGGCGTCCACTCGGACGAGCACGAGGTCGACCTCGGCTCGAACACCGAGAACCTCCTGCGCCTGGCGCCGTGCAACGTGCTCCTCACGGGCGGCAAGTTCTATCCGCCCCTCGACGTGAAGGCCGAGGAGATCATCTCGTGGACGGAAGAGGCGGAGCGGCGCATGGAGCGCGTGCCGCCGCAGGTGGCCGGCGTCGCGCGCACCGCGCTCCTGCGCTACGCCATCGAGCAGGGCCACACCGTGATCACGAACAAGGTCATCGACGAGGCCATGGCCATCTTCATGCCCACGCGCATGGCGGAGAAGATGCAGATCCTCGCCGAGGACCTCGCCGTCGCCACGTTGCGGCAGGAGAACCAGCGCGCGAGCGCGATCTGCTCCGTCTGCGGCTACACCGTGAAGGGCCCGAACCCGGTCCAGACGTGCCCGGTCTGCAGCGCCGGTCCGGAGAAGTTCCAGATCATCTCCCGGGACGTGGTCGAGGCGATCGCGTCGCAGGAGGGCGGCATCCAGGAGGAGGAGTCCATGCCGGGCGTGGTGGTGAAGTGGTCGGCCGACGCCCGCGACGCCCTGCGCGAGGTGAGCGACGCCTACCTCCGCCGTCGCGCCAAGGCCCGCGTCGAGAAGTACGCCCGCGGTCGCAAGATCGCGGTCATCACCACGTCCCTGGCCCTGCCCATCATCGAGGAGACGGTCGGCCGCGACAAGCTCGGCGCCGGCTGGGACACGCTGCTCGCGAAGACGAAGTTCGAGCCCGCCGAGGTCCCGGGCGCCGCGGCCGTCCCCGAGTCCACCGGCACTGGCTTCACCTGGACAGAAGAGGCCACCGCGCGGCTCAACCGCGTGCCGGCGGGGTTCATGCGCGACATGACGCGTGAGGAAGTGGAGAAGGTGGCCACCGAGAAGGGCGTGACGACCATCGACCTCGCGGTGTGCGAGGAGGGCGTCGGCCACGCCCGCGAGACGATGAACGAGGTGATCTCCGGCTACATCTCGAACAAGAAGCCGAGGTAGCCCGCCGCCTGACCCTGCAGAACGGGCCGCCGGGCATGCGCTGACGAGGGGGAACCTCTATCCTCCCGACGCTGATCGGCGTCGGGCGCTCCGCGACGGCGCCGCCGTGCTCGTCGCACTGGCCAGGCACGCGGACAGACCGGTCACCTTCTCTCGCGCGGCGCCGTGCACTGCCACCGTGGAAGGCGGCGGTTCCGGTGCTCATGCTTCTTGGTGGCGATGACGACATGACTCCCGCCAGATGGTGCCAGGAGGCGGCGAAGGGCGTCGCCGCCCCCGCCACGGTCAAGATCGTCGTGTACCCCGGAGCGTTGCACCGCTTCGACGTGCCCGAGCTCCCTGCGAAGACCCGGTATGGCTTCGGGAGCATGGGCTACCAGCCGGACGCCGCCGCGGGGTCACGGAAGGCACTCGAAGAACTTCTGCGGACGGCACGATGAGAGCCGGGCGGCGCCGACGTGTCTCCGGAGTCCCGTGCGACGGGAACCGTAGTCGTCGCCGGTAGCGCGCACCATGCTCCTCTACGCGGTCGTCAAGTTCGTGGCCTACGCCGCGTGGTGCTTGTTCGGCTTGTCTCTGTTCGGGGCGCGCGCCAGCCTTCTCGGGGCACTCAAGCTCGGTGCCGCACGATGGGTGCTCGGCCTGGCCTTCGGTTTGCTGGCCGCGATCAGCCTGGGCTCTGTGTCGGCGCCCTCGGTGGCGGCGCTGTACGTCAGCGTGTACGTGCCGCTCCGCATCATCGAGTGGTCCATCATGCTGGCGCTTGTCACGTCCGGGGCGCCAGCGCGGCGCACGTTGGTGCGTAGCCCCAAGACCTGGCTGTGGCTGCTCGGTGGCATCGCGGTCTCGTTTGCCACCGACGTGGCGTCGCCCGAAGGAATGGCGGGTCGATTCTGCGTCGGTCGCTGCCTTTGCTAGACCTCGCCTTCTCGCACCTCTCGACGCGAGCCGTACCATCGATGCATCGGCGCATCGATGTTCAGAGGATTGTCCATGGCTGCGAAGAAGACGGTGAGGAAGGCGACGAGGACGGCAACGCGGGCTACGAACACGCGCGCGAAGAAGGCTGACGGTCAGTCGCGTTCGGGGAAGGGGCAGGGGCACGCGTCCGAGCTGATCTCGGCACGGATCCGCGAGCTGGACGACTGGCGCGGTGACACGCTCGCCCTCGTCCGCCGGCTCATTCACGAGGCGGACCCGGCCATCGTCGAGGAATGGAAATGGAGGGGCACGCCGGTCTGGTCGCACGACGGGATCGTGTGCACCGGCGAGACGTACACGCAGCTCGTCAAGCTGACGTTCCTGAAGGGCGCCGCCCTCGCGGACGCGCACCATCTGTTCAACGCCGGATTGACGGGGAACGCCCGTCGAGTGATCGACCTTCGCGTCGAGGACGAGATCGACGCGGCCGCGTTCCGCGCCCTGATCCGGGAAGCCGTGGCCTTCAACCACGACCATCCGCCGAAGCGGCGACGCTCGTGAACGGAGGGCCGATGTCGTCGGGCGCCGACGGTGACCCATGAGAGGCGGCGGTCGATGACCGCGGATGCCCGCCGCGTCGAGCCGGTTCCCGGTCCGTACTCGCCCGAGCTGCAACGAGTGTTCGACGCGATCATGCCGCCCGGCGTGCCTCCGCTCGTGCTCTTCACGACGCTGGCGCGCGTACCGCGGGTCTGGGACCGCTTTCGCGCCGGCAGTCTTCTCGACCGCGGCCCGCTCTCACTCCGTCACCGCGAGATCGTGATCGACCGCACCTGCGCACGCTGCGGCTGCGCCTACGAGTGGGGCGTGCACGTCGCGTTCTTCGCGCAGCGCGCATCGCTGACCCCTGAGCAGATCCGTGCGACGTGGCACGGTGGCGCCGACGATCCCGTCTGGAGCGACGACGAGCGGTTGCTGATCCGACTGGTGGACGAGCTCCACGGCTCGGCACACCTCTCCGCGGAACTCTGGCGCGCGCTCGCGGCGACGTTCAGCGCGGAGCAGATCCTGGAGCTGATCGCGCTCGTCGGCTTCTACCATACCGTTTCGTTCTTCGCGAATGGCCTGCGGCTGCCCGCCGAGCCATACGGTGTCGCTCCGCCCGAGTGAGCCTCTGCCTGCGCGGCCTTGGCCGTGACGGGAGCGTGTGCGACACTCGCTCGTCGTGGCCTCGCCGTACACCGCGTACTCCGTCTCCTGGAATCTCACGCAGCGCTGCAACCTGGAGTGTGCGCACTGCTACATGTCGGCGCACGCCGGCGCCGACACGCGCGGGGAGCTGAGCACGGAGGAGTGCCGGCGGGTGATCGACGAGATCGCCACCGTTAATCCCAACGTGTTCTTGATCCTCACGGGCGGCGAGCCGTTCCTTCGCAAGGACCTCTTCGCCATCGCCGACTACGCGGCGGAGAAGACGTTCACTACCGTGTTCGGCACGAACGGCGTCCTCCTGCGCGAGCCCGAGGCGAAGCTGATGCGCCGGCACGGCGTGCTCGGGGCGTCGATCAGCCTCGACTCCGTCGACGCTGCCCGGCACGACGCGTTCCGTCGTCTGCCCGGGTCGTGGAACGCGGCCGTGCGCGCGACGCGCGTGCTCACCGACGAGGGGCTCGACTTCTCGCTTCACATGTCGGTGACGGACTGGAATGTCGGCGAGGTCCCCGCCATGGTCGATTTCGCCCGCTCGCTCGGCGCGAAGGTGCTGAACTTCTTCTTCCTCGTGCGCACGGGACGCGGACGCGACCTCACCGACATCGACGCCGCCGCGTACGAGCGGATCCTCACCTGGCTCGCGACGGCGCAGGGGGTGGGGCAGGGACCGCCGTCGTTCGTGCAGCGCCTCCTCGGTCGGGCAGCCCCTCCCGCCGCGAGCGGATTCGAGGATCCGTGGTCCACGCCGGTCGGGCGTGCTGACGGCCTGCTCATCCGGGCCAAGTGCGCGCCGCACTTCCGGCGGATCATCTACGAGATGAATCCGAGCTCACCGCTCCTCAAGAACTACGCGCACGGCTCGTGTCCGGCAGGGAAGTACTACTGCCGCATCACGCCGGGCGGCGACGTCACGCCGTGTCCGTACATGCCGGTGTCCGCCGGGAATCTGCGCGAGTCCTCGTTTGCCGATCTCTGGCGCGACGCCACCGTCTTCGACGATCTGCGCGATCCGAAGCTCGGCGGTCGCTGCGGCGCGTGCGAGTTCTCGCGCATCTGCGGCGGCTGCCGCTGCCGCGCCTACGCCACGTATGGCGACTACCTCGCCGAGGATCCTGCCTGCGGCTACGAGCCCGGCGCCCACGGCGGCACGGTGATCGATCTCCCCGAGACCGTCACGTTCGGTCTGCCCACCTCGTACGAGCTCCGCTGGGAAGCGGGCGCGCGCGAACGTCTCGACGCCATCCCGTCGTTCGCGCGCGGGATGGTCGTGAAGGCGGTGGAGGCGTACGCCCGGTCGCAGGGTGACACGGTGGTGACGACGACCATGCTCGCCGAGGTGCGCGAGCGCTGGGGCGCGCGGTTCCGGCCGCGGTCATGAGCGGCGATCCCTTCCGGCTCGCCGCCCGAGCCTACCTCGCGTACGGCATCGTCTACTGGATCGGCGGCGTGTACCTGGCCATGCACGGCGTGGGCGTCGGGGGCTCGGGCTCCGGGCGCGCGGTGGCGTCGATCGTCGTCGGCACGCTGTTCCTGATCTTCATCCCGCTCTTGCTCGCCAGACCCCGTCCATGGTTCGAGCGCCACGTGCTCTCCCGGCGCAACTTCGCGCGTGTCCTCACGCTGTTCATGCTGGTGCGCGTCTACAAGGTCGGGCAGGTGGCGTTCCGGTCCGAGACGGCGACCGTCGCCGCGCCGTGGGGCGGCGAGGTCACGTACCGGGCGGGGGCGTCGGTGTTCCTCGCCATCACGGTGCTGGCGCTCGTGCTGATCGCTCGCGCGGCGTGGTGGCGGCCGCCAGCCCAGGCGTACCCGTCGATGTCGTCGGTGGAGGCCCCGCGTCCATGAAGCGGTACCGCGACATCGCGGGCGACGGCGGCTCCAACATCGCGGGTCAGGTCCAGGCGCAGCACGCGCGGCTCGCGCGGAACCTGGCCGGCGTGCGCGCCGTGGTGGCGGTGATGTCGGGCAAGGGCGGCGTGGGGAAGTCGTCCCTGACGGCGAATCTCGCCTGCGCCTGGGCGCTCGACGGCCGCCGGGTCGGCGTGCTGGACGCCGACCTGAACGGGCCGAGCATGGCGAAGATCCTCGGCGTGCGCGGTCAGCGCCTCGCCATTCGCGACGGCGCCGTCGATCCCGCCGTCACCACCCTCGGGATCAGGACCGTGTCCATGGACCTGCTGCTTCCCGCCGACGACGCGCCGCTTCGCTGGCACACGACGACGCAGGCCGAGGCCCACACCTGGCGCGGGACGATGGAGGCGAACGCCGTGCGCGAGTTCCTCGCCGACACGCGCTGGGGGGAGCTCGACGTGCTCGTGGTCGATCTTCCCCCCGGCATCGACCGTCTCGCCACGCTGAGTGGCCTGGTCGCCGTGGCCGGCATCGTCATTGTCACGATCCCGTCGGAGGTCTCGCACCTCGTGGTCAAACGCTCGATCACCGCGGCCACGGAGACCGCGGTGCCCGTCCTCGGGCTCGTGGAGAACATGGCGGGCCTGTTTTCCGGTCCGTCGGGCGCGGACCTCGCCCGCGATGCCGGCATTCCGTTCCTCGGCACCGTGCCCTTCGATCAGGCGCTGGCGGGGGCGGGCGATCGCGGCGAGGTGTTCGTGCGGACCCACGAAGCGCGCGAGGCGGCGCGCCGCATCCGAGCGATCGCGGCCACGATCACGGCCGGGCTCGACGCCGAGCCCCGGCCGTGACCGGGCCCTACTGACAGGTGACGCCGGGCTCGAGCTGGTAGTTCTTGACCTTGTGCGTGGCGACGAAGTTGTCGTCCCACGCCGACAGCTTCAGCGGGCCGAGCGGCGTCTCGCCGTCCCACCCCAGCACGCGGGCCCGCGCCGCGATGTCGCCCACGTTGGCGCGGCCGGCGACATAGTCCGCGGCCACGGACTTGGGCACGAACACGGCGATGGTCTCGTGGACCGGCCGCTCCCCCGCGGCGGTGGCGGCCTGCTTCAGCCACTCCAGGATGACCGTGAAGCCGTCCACCGAGTTGTCGGTCAGGAGGGCCGGGCTCGTGGCCATCCGCCGCAGCAGCGGTCCGACGTAGCGCGAGAACATGGCCGACGCGCGCTCCTCCACGGCGAGACGCGCGAAGGCCGGTGACGGATCCTGCTCGATGTAGATGCGCAGGGACAGGTAGCGATCGTCGCCCGTGAGGTGCTTGGGCCGGAAGAAGCCGATGCTCTCCTTCTGGATCTCCACCCACGGGATGCAGTGATAGATGCCCGCGTTGATCTCGCGCAGGTCGCGCGCGTAGGTCTGGGCGAGCGTCCGCCCCTTCTCGGTCGTGTACTGGTTCACGGCCAGCACGCGGTCATCCGGTGGGGCGGCGGCGCCCAGGAGAGCGGCGCTCGCGCCCAGGAGGGTCGCGAGCGCGACGATGCGGGACTGCTTACCGCTCAAGAATCTGCTCTTGGCTCACGGTGATGGGCTTGCCCCACCAGCCTTCGTCACGCGCCTTGGCGATGTCGGTCCGGGTCACGCGCGCCGCACCGCCCTCGCGATTGCGCATCGAGAACATCAGATGGTCGCCGGACGCGAAGTGCGACGGGTGCTCCTTCCAGGTCGCCCACTCGTCACCCGTCGCGCATCCGGACACGCCGACCACGACCGCCGCCACGGCCAGCCACCATCGTCGTTGCCTGAGCATGTGCTCGCCCTCCTGTAAGGTGTGCCGCTCACAGCAACGCCCATGCTACTCGGGCCGTCCGCGCACGGTCAACCAATCATCTCCGTGTGTTACACTCGCCACGTAGTCAAGCTTCATGCCGACTGATCCCCTCATCGTTCACCGGGTGCCTCACGGCCTGCGTCGGCCGATGCTCATCATGGCCTTCAGCGGATGGAACGACGCCGCGGAGTCGGCCACCACGGCGGCACGCTATCTGGCCGCGGGGTTCGACGCCGAGAAGTTCGCCGAGATCGATCCCGAGGACTTCTACCACTTCGGTCTCACGCGGCCGTACGTCCGCTTCAAGGACGAGGCGCAGACCGAGCGCGAGATCGTCTGGCCGGCCACGGAGTTCTCGATCGCGCAGTCGGCCGACCTCTCCCGCGACATCATCGTGGGCGTGGCGTCCGAGCCGCATCTCCACTGGAAGTCGTACTGCGGCGCGGTGGTCGATCTGGCCCGTCGCTGCGAGGTCACGCTCGTGCTGACGCTGGGCGCCTTGCTGGCGGAAGTCGCGCACACGCGGCCCATCCGGCTGAGTGGCGGCGCCTCCGATCCCGAGCTGAACGCGCTGCTCGGCGCCCGGCCCACCCGCTACGAGGGGCCCACCGGCATCGTCGGCGTCCTGAACACCGCGTGTCGCGACGCGGGGCTCGCCACGGCCAGTGTCTGGGCCAACGTGCCCCACTACATCTCCGGCATCGAGAACCCCAAGGCGACCCGGGCCATCGTGCAGCGGGTGCTCACCGTGCTGGGTGGCTCGCTCGACCTGACGGAGCTCGACGACGCCGGACGCCAGTTCGATCAGAACCTCAACGAGATCCTGGCCCAGAACACCAAGATCTCGAACTACGTGAAGAAGCTCGAGGCGCGCGTCGAGGAGGACGAGCCGGAGCCCGCCACGCCGCCGGGCGACATGCCGCCCACCGCGCAGCTCGTCGAAGAGATCGAGCAGTTCCTCCGCCAGCAGCGCCCGGAGTGACGAGCGCGCCTGGTCTCCGGGCCGCGCCGACATCCCGTCTCGCCGCCACCGTTCTCCTCGCCGTCCTGATCCTCGTCGCGCCGACCCCGGTGCGCGCGGCGGCGGCCGAAGCGGCGCCGGCGTTGCACGTCGTGTGGCATCCGACCCGGCCGCGCATCGGCAGCGTCGCGTGGGTCTACGTCGGTCGCATTCCGGATGGCGCCGTCGTCGAGGGCTCGGTGGCCGGACGTCCGCTCGCGTTCTTCCCCTACGCCGAGGGCCGCGCCGCGCTGGTCGGGCTCGACCTCGCGCAGAAGCCCGGACGCCTGCCCTGGACCGTCGGCGTGCTCGACGCGGCGGGCGAACCGCACGTGGTCCACGGTCACGTCGACGTGCGCGGCCGCGACTTCCCCGTGCAGCGGCTCACCCTGCCCGAGAAGATGGTGGACCTGGACGCCGAGACCGAGCGTCGGGCGGGGCAGGAAGCGGAACGGCTGCGCACGTTGTACCGGACGATCAGTGGCGAGCGACTGTGGCGGGGCGGCTTTACCCATCCCCTGGGCGCCCGCTCGCGGGGCACCAACTTCGGCTCTCGACGCATCATCAACGGCCACCCGCGCCTGCCGCACGGGGGCGCCGACTACGCGGCGCCCCAGGGCACGCCCGTGGTGGCGGCCAACGCCGGCCGCGTCGCCCTGGTGGCGGAGTTCTTCTTTCCCGGGCGCCTGGTCGCCGTCGATCACGGCCTCGGTCTGTACACGCTCTACTTTCATCTCGAGCGCGCGTCCGTGGCGGAGGGCGAACGCGTCGAGCGCGGCCAGGTGATCGGAGCCGTGGGATCGACGGGACGGGCCACGGGCCCGCACCTGCACTTCGCGGCCCAGGTCGGTCCCGCGCGCGTGGACCCCGCGACGTTGCTCGCGCTGGGAGTGACCGACTAGCCCGGGCTATCGGCTCCGTCGACTGGAGCGTCCGGAGCGGGCCGACTTCTTCGCCTTGCTCGCCCCGCGGCTCTTGGCGCTTCCACTCTTTCGCGCCCGGCTCTTCGTCCCCGACTTGGCGCGCGCGCCCGACTTCGAGCGGCTCTTCTTGGCAGCCGGCTTGCGTTTCGCGCCAGCTTTTCGGGCGCCCGACGTCCGCTTCGCCGTGCGCTGACCGCCGCGGCCCGACGAAGCTCCGCCGCGCGTCTCCCTCGCGGCGGGGGCCTCGGCCGCGACGGCATCCATGGCGTCCGGTGTCTCGGGGGTGCCCGCTCGGTCCATGTCTCCATTCATGCGTTCCATCGCAATCCTCCCGATGGGACTGAATCGCTTGGACGAAATGTGCACGGGCCCGCGGAGACGCGCAAGGGACATCGACGATCCGGGCGATCAAAAGATGGCGTAGGCGCCGTCGATGACGAACGTGTCTCCGCTGTGGTACCCGCTGGCGTCGCTGGTGAGGTACACCGCGATGCCCCCGAAGTCGTCACCGCGCCCCCACCGCCGCATCGGCACGCGCGGCAGGACCTTCTCGACGAAGCGGTCCCAGTGAAACGCCGCGTCGGTCATGGGCGTCTCGATCCAGCCGGGCAGGATCGCGTTGGCCCGGATCCCGTGCCGTGCGAACTCCACCGCCAGTGCCTTCATCATGGAGATGACGCCGCCCTTGGACGCCGCGTAGTGCTGCCCCCGCGCCTGGCCGGAAATGGCGGCGAGGCTTGCCGTCACGACCAGCGACCCGCCGCCGCCGCGCTCCACCATGTGGCGGGTGGCCGCGCGCAGGGTGAAGAAGGCGCCGTCCAGGTTGACGCTGGTGACGCGCCGCCATTCCGCCGCCGTCATCTCGAGGAACGACCGGACCTCCTTGCGGCCGCCGACGCCCGCGTTGGCGAAGCAGGCGTCCACGCGGCCGAACGTGGCCAGCGTGTCGGCGAAGGCGCGCTCCACGGCCGCCTCGTCGGCGACGTCGCAGCGGAGCGCCCGGACCTTGCCTCCGTGCCGCGCCAGCGCCGCGATCGCGTCGGCGTTCTTCTGCTCGTTCGTCCCCCAGATGGCCACGCC
>JBKPPN010000314.1:0-5590 GCA_046733575.1 Candidatus Methylomirabilota bacterium
GCGTCGCGCTCGCGCTGGGAGTGGGCCGCGTCGACGACGTCGTGGCCGCGTACCCGGTGCTGGTCGCCGCGCCACTCGCGTGGCTCACGGCGCGCGCGCTCCGCTCCGACGCGCGCGCGCCGGCCCGACGTCGCGTCTCGCCCGCGTCGCGCTGACGCGTCCGCGCGCGTTGCCATGCCCGGGGCGACGCCCCATAATGGGTCGTCCATGGCCAGCAACCGCATCGTCGTCCGCGGCGCGCGCGAGCACAACCTGAAGAACATCGACGTCGAGCTGCCCCGCGACGAGCTCGTCGTCATCACCGGGCTCAGCGGATCGGGCAAGTCGTCGCTCGCCTTCGACACCATCTACGCGGAGGGCCAGCGCCGCTACGTCGAGTCGCTCTCGGCCTACGCGCGACAGTTCCTGGAGCAGATGGAGAAGCCCGAGGTCGACTCCATCGAGGGCCTCTCCCCCGCGATCTCCATCGAGCAGAAGACGACCTCCAAGAATCCGCGTTCCACCGTCGGCACGGTGACGGAGATCTACGACTACCTGCGGGTGCTGTTCGCGCGCATCGGCGTGCCGCACTGCCCGTCGTGCGGGCGCGTGATCTCCGCCCAGACCGTGCAGCAGATGGTCGACCGCATCCTCGCGCTGCCCGTCGGCACCCGCCTCCTGCTGCTCGCGCCTGTCGTCCGCGGCCGGAAGGGCGAGTACAAGAAGCTGTTCTTCGATCTCGCCCGCCAGGGCTTCACGCGCGTGCGCGTCAACGGGACCGTGTACGAGGTGACCGACGACATCCCGCTCGACAAGAACAAGAAGCACACCATCGAGGTCGTCGTCGATCGCCTGGTCGTGCGCGAGAACCTGGGCAGCCGCCTCGCCGACTCGCTCGAGACGGCCCTGCGGCTCGCCGAGGGCGTCGTGCAGGTCGAAACGACCGCGGGCGCGACGGAGTCGCCCAGCATCTCGGGCCGGCCGCCGGCGAGCGCCCCGAGCCCGCGCTCCGACGCCATCACGTTCTCCGAGCGCCTCGCGTGCGCGGACTGCGGGATCTCGTTGCCCGAGGTGTCGCCGCGGATGTTCTCGTTCAACAATCCCTATGGTGCGTGTCCGGAGTGCGGCGGCATCGGGACGCGCTACGAGATCGATCCCGAGCGGCTCGTGCCGAACGCCGAGCGGTCGCTCAAGCAGGGCGCGCTGGCCGCGTGGGCGGGACGCGAGTCGCCGTACTTCAAGCAGACGCTGGCGGTGCTCGCGCGGCGCCTGGCCTTCTCGCTCGACACGCCGTGGAGCAAGCTCAAGAAGAGCGTGCGTGACGTCATCCTGCACGGCGACAAGGACGGCGGCTTCGAGGGCGTGGTGGCCATCCTCGAGCGCAAGTATCGGGAGACGGTGTCGGAGGACGCGCGGCGCGAGATCGAGGCGTTCATGGCCGAGCGTCCGTGTCCGGCCTGCGGCGGCTCGCGCCTGCGCAAGGAGTCGCTCGCGCTCAAGATCGCCGGCCGCTCCATCGCCGATCTGGGCGCGCTGACCATCAAGGCCGCCGAGGCGTTCTTCGCCGGCCTCACCGTGACGGAGCGCGAAGCGGCCATCGCGCGGCGCGTGCTGAAGGAGATCCGCGAGCGGCTGGGCTTTCTGATGAACGTGGGCCTGGAGTACCTCACGCTCGACCGTCCCGCGGGGACGCTGTCGGGCGGCGAGGGCCAGCGCATCCGCCTCGCCACCCAGATCGGCTCGAGCCTGGTGGGCGTCCTCTACATTCTCGACGAGCCGTCGATCGGTCTGCACCAGCGCGACAACCGGCGCCTGCTCGACACGCTCAAGCGGCTGCGCGATCTCGGCAACACCGTCCTGGTCGTGGAGCACGACGAGGAGACGATCCGCGCGGCCGACTACGTGGTGGATCTCGGACCCGGCGCGGGGGAGCTCGGCGGCCACGTCGTCGCCGTCGGCACCCCGGACGAGATCATCGGCAACCCGCAGTCGCTCACCGGACGGTATCTCTCCGGCGCGCTGGCCATTCCGGTGCCGACGGAGCGACGCAAGGGGAACGGCAGCTTCATCACCATCCACAAGCCGCGCGAGCACAACCTCAAGGGCATGAACGTGCGCATCCCGCTCGGGACGTTCACGTGCGTGACGGGCGTGTCGGGCTCGGGCAAGTCGACCCTCGTCAACGACATCCTCTACCGCGCGCTCGCCTCGATGCTGCACCGGGCACAGGACCGCCCGGGCGACCACGAGCGCATCGAGGGAGCGCAGCACATCGACAAGGTGGTCGACATCGACCAGTCGCCCATCGGGCGGACCCCTCGCTCGAACCCCGCGACCTACACCGGCGTGTTCACGTTCATTCGCACGCTGTTCGCCCGCACGCCGGACGCGCGCGTGCGCGGCTACCAGCCCGGGCGCTTCTCGTTCAACGTCAAGGGCGGGCGCTGCGAGGCGTGCCAGGGCGACGGGCTGGTGAAGATCGAGATGCACTTCCTGCCCGACGTCTACGTGACCTGCGACGTCTGCAAGGGCAAGCGCTACAACCGCGAGACGCTCGACATCAAGTACAAGGGCGCGTCCATCGCCGACGTGCTCGACATGACCGTGCGCGAGGCGCTCGCCTTCTTCGAGCCCGTGCCCGTCATCAAGTCGAAGCTGCAGACGCTGGACGACGTCGGTCTGGACTACATCCGTCTCGGCCAGTCCGCCACCACGCTGTCGGGCGGCGAGGCGCAGCGCGTGAAGCTGGCCACCGAGCTGTCGCGTCGCGCGACGGGCCGCACGCTCTACATCCTCGACGAGCCCACGACCGGACTGCACTTCGCGGACATCCAGCGGCTGCTCGACGTGCTGACCCGGCTCGTGGACCAGGGCAACACCATCGTGATCATCGAGCACAACCTGGACGTCATCAAGACGGCCGACTTCATCATCGACCTCGGACCCGAGGGCGGCGAGGAGGGCGGTCGCGTGCTCGCGACGGGAACACCGGAAGAGGTGGCGCGCGAGGCCGACCGCTCGTACACGGGGCAGTTCCTCGCCCCCGCGCTCACCGCCGCCGCGTCGCAGCTCACGCCGGCGTGAGCCCGGGGTCGGCGCCCGAACGGACGATGCTGCGCACGAAGATCGTCTGCACCATCGGTCCTGCCTCGGCGAGCGGCGAGCAGCTCGACCGCCTCGCCACCGCGGGCATGGACGTGGCGCGGCTGAACTTCTCCCACGGCACCCACGCCGAGCACGCCGACGTCATCCGTCGCATCCGGGACGGCGAGGCGCGGTGGGGCCGCCCGGTGGCGATCCTGCAGGACCTGCAGGGGCCGAAGCTGCGTCTCGACACGTTCGGCCCCGCGGGCGGACGCCGGGTCGACCTGGAGCCGGGCAAGAAGTTCACGCTGAGCCTGAAGCCCGTGGTGGGCACGGTGGAGCGCGCATCGGTGACGCACCCCGAGTACCTCACCCAGGTGAAGCCCGGCGACCAGGTATGGATGGACGACGGGATGATCCAGCTCCGCGTGCAGACCGTGACGCCCGACGCCATCGAGACCGTCGTCGTCGCGGGCGGTCGCATCAGCGATCACAAGGGCGTCCAGCTCCCGAACGTGAAGCTGCCCACGTCCTGCCTCACGCAGAAGGATCGCGACGACCTGCGCTTCGGCATCCAGCAGGGCATCGACTTCGTGGCCGTGTCGTTCGTGCGATCGGCCGCCGACATCGTCGAGGTCCGCCGGTTCCTGCACGACGAGGGCGCCGATCTGCCCATCGTGGCCAAGCTGGAGCGTCACGAGGTGATCGACAACCTGCCCGGCATCCTGACCATGGTGGACGCGGTGATGGTCGCGCGCGGCGACCTCGGCATGGACGTGCCGCTCGAGGAAGTGCCGCACATCCAGAAGGAGATCATCCGGCAGGCGCGCATGGCGAAGGTGCCCGTGATCGTCGCGACGCAGATGCTGGAGTCGATGGTCTTCCACCTGCGGCCCACCCGCGCCGAGGTCTCGGACGTCAGCACGGCGATCTTCGACGGAGCCGACGCCATCATGCTGTCCGCCGAGACGGCGACGGGGAAGTATCCCGCCGAGGCGGTGGAGATGATGGCCCGCATCGCCGCGCGCGCCGAGCGTTCGACGCTCAGCGCGAACGCGGTGGAGCGCCGGCGTCCACGTCCGCCCGAAGGGGTCGGCTTCCCGGAGGCGATCTCGGACGCCGCGGCCACCGCGGCGCGCGTCCTGAAGGCGCGCGCCATCGTCGCCTTCACCCAGTCGGGATTCTCGGCGCGGCTCATCTCCCAGGAGCGGCCCGACGTGCCGATCATCGCGCTGACCCCGTTCGTCGGCGTGCAGCGCCGCCTCGGCCTGAGCTGGGGCGTGTCGTCACGCCTCATCCGCAAGGTGGAGACGACCGACGAGATGCTGGAAGAAGTCGAGGCCACCCTGCTGGGCGACGGCTCCGTGCGGGTCAACGACATCCTCGTGATCATCTCCGGCGCCCCGATGTGGGTCACCGGAACCACCAACCTCCTCAAGCTGCACCGGGTCGGAGAGCGGCGCTGATCGCGGCGCCGCAGTCCTAGCGACCGGTCCGGTGCCGCGCGTCCGCCTCGTCGGCATCGCCGTCGTCCTGGCCGCGACGTGCGCCGTGCTGGCCGCCATGATGGCCGGCGCGGTGGCGGTCTCGCCCGTTCTGCTGCTCGTGGTCGCGGCGGCCGTCGGAATCGCCATCGCGGTCGCGGGGCGGCGCGGCCGTGCGGTTTCCGTGGCGGAACGTGACCTCGCCCCCGGCGGGTTGAGCGCTGCACCGGCCGACGCGGCGCCCGCGTCGGTCGAGCGCATCGCCGCGCTGGTCGATCTCGGCCGCCTGCTCTCCGACACGCTCGATCCCGAGGTCGTGGCGCGGCGGATCGTCGACAGCCTGCGGCTGCTCCTTCGCGCGCACTCCGCGGCGCTGCTGCGCCTCGTGCCCGAGACGCAGGCCCTCGTCGTCGTGAGCGTGGCCGAGACGTCGCCGACCTTTGCGCCGGGCACCGTGTTCCCGCGCGGGACGGGAACGAGCGGATGGGTCGTCGCGCACCGGCAGTCGATCATGACGGCCGACCTCCACACGGACGCGCGCATCGGCTTGACGCCGGAGATGCGGGCGCGCGTCGAGACGGCCGGATATCGCTCGGTGCTGACGCTGCCGCTCGTCATGCGGGATCACGTCATCGGCGCGCTGACCGTGGCCGACACCGCGGGGCGCGTCTTCACCCACGAGGACGTGCGCCTGGCCGAGGCGTTCGGCGCCCAGGCGGCGGTCGCCTTCGAGAACGCGCGACTCTTCGCCGAGGGCGGGCGCCGGCAGCGCGAGGCGGAAGAGATGGCGCGCGTGGCGCGCACGCTCACGGGAAGCCTCGACATCACCGCGGTCGCACAGCGCATCGTCGACAGCGTGCTGCCCATCCTCGGCGCCGCCATGTCCGGGCTGCGCATGCTGGAGGCCGACGGCACGCTGGTCCTCGTCGCGTTCGGGGGCCGCGAGCGGGGACGCTTCGACCTGCGTCACACCCAGCCGATCGACGAGGGGCTCCTCGGCGCGGTGGTGCTGCAGGGACGACCGCTGTCGACGCCCGACATCC
>JBKPPN010000315.1:0-4133 GCA_046733575.1 Candidatus Methylomirabilota bacterium
AACGAGATCTGACCGGTGTAGCCGGTGAAGAGATTGAGGCCCACCGCGACGATCGCGTAGATCCCCGCGAGCACGAGCACGGTCAGCACGTAGTCGTTCGCGCGGAGCCAGAGCGCGGTCCATGCCACGACGGCCGCCGCGAGCGCGACGCGCGCCCTCACACCGTCCCGAGGTACAGCGCGGCGAGATCGGCGGCGGACTGGAGCTCCGAGGGGTGGACGGTGGCCACGAGTCGTCCCGTGCGCAGCACGTGCGCCCGTTGCGCCATGCGCAGCGCGAGTGGCGCCTTCTGCTCCACGACGAGGATCGTGAGGCCGCGACGTCCGAGCTCGGCCAGGACGACGAAGATCTCGCGCGCCACGCGCGGGGCCAGCCCGAGCGACGGCTCGTCGAGCAGGAGCAGGCGCGGACGCGACATCAGCGCGCGTCCGATGGCAAGCATCTGCTGCTCGCCCCCCGAGAGGGCGCCCGCGCGCTGGTGACGACGGGCGGCGAGGATCGGGAAGAGCTCGTGCACGAAGCGAAGATCGTCCACCACCGCGGCGGCATGCCCGCGACCCCGCCGCGCATACGCACCCAGGGCGAGGTTCTCCTCGGTGGTGAGCGGTCCGAGCACGCCGCGGCCCTCGGGAACGAGCGCGATACCGGCCGCGGCGCGTCGCTCCGTCGACCACGTGGCGATGGGCTGGCCGTCGAAGACGATCTCGCCCCGCGCGCGCGTCAGCCCCATGAGCGCGCGGAGGAACGTCGTCTTGCCGGCGCCGTTGGGCCCGAGGACGGCCACGAACGCGCCGGGCTCGACGTCGAGGGTCACGCCGTGCAGGGCTTCGATCGCGCCGTAGGCGGCGCCGAGGTCGCGGACGCGCAGGAGCGGAGCCGTCACGCCCGCTCCGTCGTCACTTCAGGATCGTGACCTTCCCTCCCACGATGTGGGCGAGGACGATCGGATTCTCCCGGATGCCGTAGTGCGAGTCGCTCGAGAAGGTGTAGACGCCGTTGGTGCCGTTGTACCCGCTGATGGTCTCCAGCGCGTCGCGCAGCTTGGCGCCGTCAGTGGAATTCGCCTTCTTCATCGCTTCCACGGCCACGTGCAGCGCGTCCCAGCCGCGCCCGCCCCACGTGGGATCGCGGTCCCCGAACTTCGCCTGCCACGCGTCGAGGAACGTCTTGATGGCGCGCCGGGTCGGCCCCTCGGGGAGCGCCTCGTACACCTGGGGCGGATTGGCGACGAAGAAGAACTCGTCGCCGAGGGCCTCGGCTGCCTGGCGGAACACGGCGAGATCCTCGACGCTCGAGAGGAGCGGCATGCGCAGGCCGAGCTGTCGCATGTTCTTGGCCGCGGTGATGGTGCTCGGGCCCGCGCCCATCTTGACGATTGCCTCCGCGCCCGCCGCCTTCAGCTTGCTGAGCTGTGCGGAGAGGTCGGTGTCGTTCGCCTTGTACTGCTCCAGGCCGACGATGGTGAGCCCGTACTTGCCCGCGTCGCCCTCCGCGATCTTCTTCTGGAGGTTCGCGTACGGCGTGGGGTCGTAGAGCACGCCGATCTTGCGGAATTGCGTTTTCTTCTGGAGGTACTCGAAGCGCGGGAGCACCTCGAAGGGCGGCTGCGGGAACATCGAGTAGATCCAGCGCTTTTCCTCGGGCTTCATGTCGGCGGGATAGATGCCGCAGATGATGAGCGGCACCGAGCCTCGCATGGCGACGGGCACCGCGGCCGCGTTGCCGGCCGAGCTGCAGCCGTTCAGGATGACGGTGACCTTGTCGGAGACGATCAGCTTGTTGACAGCGGTCACGGTCGGCTGCGGCTCGGATCGGTTGTCCTCGACGAGGAGCTCCAGCTTGCGGCCGAGCACGCCGCCGTCCTTGTTCAGCTTCTCGAGCGCGACCGTGACGCCGTCGCGCCAGCCGCGATCGATGCTGGCCAGGTAGCCCGTCATTCCGCCCGCCATGCCAATCTTGATGGGTTCGCCGGACTGGGCGACGGCGACCGACGGGCTGATCAGCAGCAGGGCGACGACGAGCAGCCAGATCATGGCGTGTCCTTTCGTGACGCTCGATCGGATGGTGCGTGCACGCTAACGACGTCGCGCGAGGCAGTCAAGGCGCGTCGCTCGCCCTGGCGAGGTCAGGCGGCCTTGTCGTCGGTCTGCCAGATCGCGAAGACGTTGTCCTCGGGGTCGCGAAGCATGACGAACCACCCCATGCCTTTCACCGCCGTCTTCGGCATCACTTCCTCCGCGCCCAGTCGCTTCGCCTTCCGCGCGTACTCCTCGACGCTCTCCACGCTGATGTAGTTCACCGGCGAGTGCTCCGCATGCTGCCGACGAAGCAGTCCGCCATTGACGCCCGGCCGCGTCGGCATGCCCTTGGCGTCCGTCGGCACGGTCGACACCATCCAGTAGTCGGGCCCCCCGTCCGACGTCCACTTGCTGATGTTCCATCCGAACAACTCCCGATAGAACTTCGCCGCCCGCTCGGGATCATTCGCCGGAATCTCGAAGTGCACGATCGTGTGATCCATCAGATGTACTCCTTCGCTCGATGGCTGACGTCATCGTACCAGCGCCACACCGAGCCCCTCCGATCGCGATGGAGTGTCGCGTGCGTGACCCGAGGGCGCAGACGGGGGGCCACCGAGGCCCGCCCGCCTATCTAATCGCGCCGACGGTGAAGCCGGCGATGAAGCGGTCGAGGAAGAAGTTGTAGACGATGGCGAGGGGGATGCTGGTGACGAGGCATGCGGCCATGAGCGAGCCCCAGTAGTAGACGTCGCCGCGGATCAGCGCGATGGGCACGCCGACGCTGACGGTCATCTTCTCGACGGAGGAGATGAACGTCAGGCTGTAGACGAACTCCTGGATCACCAGCGTCATGGCGAAGATCACCACCGTCAGAAGCCCGGGCACGGCGAGGGGCAGCACGACGCGGGTGATGGCGCCGACGCGGCTGCAGCCGTCGACCATGGCCGACTCCTCCACCTCGCGCGGCAGCGACTTGAAGAAGCCCATCAGGAGCCAGGTGCAGAACGGCACCGTGAAGGTCGGATGGAAGATGACGAGCGACCACAGGCTGTTCTGCAGTCCCATGAGCGACACCAGGCGCGAGAACGGGATGAACAGCAGCGTCGACGGCACGAGGTACGTCAGGAAGATCCCGATGCTCAGCCGCTCGCCCCACCGTCCCGTCAGCCGCGCCAGGCTGTAGCCGGCCGGCACCGCGAGGGCCAGCGTGATGATGACGACCGCGACCCCGACGAGCAGGCTGTTGCCGAGCCAGGTCGGAAACAGCGTCCGCGTGAAGAGCAGCTTCACGTGGTCCAGCGTGGGCGTGGCGTTGAAGATGAACGGGTTGTGCGCGCTGTTCGTGGCGCCGACGTAGAGGTCACGGTTCTGCTTGAAGGCCGTGATGACCATCCAGTAGAACGGGAACACCGCGAACAGCGTGAAGCCGAGGATGAGCGCGCGGTGTCCCACCACGCCCAGCGTCTTCCTCGCGGGGGAGCGCGCCGCCATCAGATGGTCTCGGCCCGGCGCGACACGCGCAACATGATGATCGCCATCACGAGCAGCACGGGGAGCAGGAAGATGGCGGTGGCCGCGCCGCGGCCGACGTCACCGCCGAGCACGCCCTCCTGGTAGGCCAGACTGGCCAGCACGTGCGTGGAGTTGAACGGTCCCCCGCGCGTGAGCAGGTAGACCACGCTCATGTCGGTGAAGGTGAACACGATGCCGAACAGGAGCGCGACCATCAGGATGGGCAGCATCATCGGAATCGTGATGCGGAACGTCTTGGCGAGCGGCCCCGCGCCGTCGATGTCGGCCGCCTCGTGGACCTCGGTGGGGATCGACGTGAGGCCGGCGAGCAGGATGACGGTGGAGAACGGCAGCATGCGCCAGACGTGCACGGTGATGATGGCGATCATCCCGAGCGTGGGGTCGCCGAGCCAGTAGTACCACTGCCCCGGCGCGAACCAGCCCGCGACCTTCAGCGTCCAGTTGATCACGCTGAAGGTCGAGTCGAAGATCCAGAGCCAGCCGAGCGTGGCGAGCGAGATCGGCGCGGCCCACGGGATCAGGATCAGGAACCGTATCAGGCCCCTGTCTCATATACACATCTGACGCTGCCGACGATCA
>JBKPPN010000316.1:0-7104 GCA_046733575.1 Candidatus Methylomirabilota bacterium
GCGACGCGGTGGCGGTCGCATCGTCAACGTGATCGGGATCGGTGGTGTGCAGCCGATGGACAACTACATGATCGGCGGCGCGGCCAACGCGGCGCTGGTCAACTTCACCAAGGCGCTCGGCAACGAGGGCGCCCGGCACAACGTCCTCGTGAACGGCGTGAACCCGGGCGCGACCAAGACGGAGCGCTGGGACACGATGCTGACGAAGTGGGGGGCTGCGAAAGGCATCACGCCGGCCGACGCCGAGCGCGAGATCCTCGCCGGCGTGCCGCTGCAGCGTCCGGGGACGTCGGAGGAGATCGCCAACGTCGTCGTGTTCCTGGCCTCCGACCTGGCGTCGTACCTGAGCGGCACCACGATCAACGTCGACGGTGGTATGGCCCGCATGGTGTTCTGATCCGCACGCGAAAGGGAGGAGTGCGATGAGGCGACGAGACTTCCTGACGATGGCCGCCGTCGGCGGCGTGGGCGCGACGCTGGGATTCCCCGCCTTGCTCCGGCGTGCCGCCGCGAACAACCCGATCAAGATCGGCATGCCCGCCGCGCTCTCGGGCAGCTACGCGCAGTACGGGATCCAGGCCAAGCGCGCCGCCGAGCTCTACACCAAGGACATCGCCGCCAAGGGCCTCCTCGGCCGCCCCGTCGAGTTCCTCTACGAGGACACCGCCGGTGATCCCGCCACCGCGGTGCGCAAGGCGCAGAAGCTGGTCGAGAAGGACGACGTCAAGATCCTCACCGGCATCGCGCTGTCGTCGGAGGCCATCGCGGTCTCGAAGAAGTGCCCGGAGTGGAAGGTGGTCTTCATGTCCACCATCAACGGCGCGGGCTCGCTCACCGCGAAGGATTACAACCGCTACTTCTTCCGCATCAACACGAGCGGCCCCATGGGCGCCCGCGCGGTGAGCCTCTACCTGGCGGAGTCGCCCATGAAGAAGTTCTTCGGCCTGGGCGCCGACTACGCGTGGGGGCGCGACAGCGTGGCGTCGTTCGTCACGCAGATCGAGGCGGCCAAGAAGCAGATCGTGGGCAAGGACTATCCGCCCGTCGGCACGAAGGACTTCGCCAGCTACATCAGCAAGATCAAGTCGTCGGGCGCGGAGGGCGTCTACATCGCGCTGCCGGGCCAGGACTCCAGCATCTTCCTGAAGCAGGCAGGGCAGTTCGGCTTGCCGCGCACGGTCAAGCCGATCATGGAGATCGTCGAGCTGGAGAACATGAAGGCGGTGGGCGAAGGCATGGCGGGCACCATCGGCGGCAGCCGCTATCCCTTCACCGTCGACACGCCGCGGAACAAGGACTTCGTGAAGCGCTTCCACGCCCTGCACGGCGTGTATCCCGACATGTTCGACGGCGAGACGTACGAGGGGCTGGAGTGGCTGGGCCAGGTCATCGAGAAGGCCAGGAGCGACAACCCCGAGCAGATCATCGAGGCGTGGGAAGAGTCGACCTACGAGGGGCTCGAGGGCAAGTTTCTCATGCGCAAGTGCGACCACCAGGCCGTCCAGCCCGGCTTCGTCGTGGAGGCGGTGAAGGATCCGGCGTACTCGCACCTGATCCCGAAGATCCTCGCGACGTATCCCGGCGAGAAGGTCACCCCGAAGTGCCGGACGGAGGAGTTCGGATAAGCCGGCGGGGCGTCGCGGCTTGGCCGCGACGTCTCCGAGCCGGGCGGCCGCGCGTCGTCTGCCCTCCCGTGACGGTTTGAATTGACGCTCATCGCCGGGCAGCTCCTGGATGCGCTCGCGCTGGCGGGATTGCTGTTCCTCGTGTCCGCGGGGCTCTCCCTCGTGTTCGGCATCCTGCGCGTGGTGAACTTCGCGCACGGCGTGTTCTACATGCTGGGCGCGTACCTGGGGTTCACCGCAGTGACGGTGACGGGACGGTTCTGGCTGGCGTTGCTCCTCGTGCCGCCCGTCGTCGGGCTGATGGGCGCGGTGCTCGAGGCCTCCACGCTGCGGTTCATCTACCGTCGCCCCGACAGCTACCAGCTCCTGCTCACGTTCGGCCTCGCCCTGATTCTCGAGGAAGCGATCCGCATCGTCTACGGGCCGACGGCGAAGGGCGTGGAGCCGCCGCCGTTCTTCCAGGGACCGATCGAGCTCGGCGACCTTCTCTATCCGAAGTACCGGCTCTTCATCGTGGCGCTCAGTGCGCTGGTGGCGCTGGCGGTGTGGGCCTTCCTGCAACGCACGCGCGCCGGGCTCGTGATCCGTGCCGTGGCGCAGAACAGCGAGATGGCCGACTGCCTCGGCGCCGACGTCCGCCGCGTGCGCACGCTCGTGTTCGGTCTCGCCTGTGGGCTTGCCGGGCTCGGCGGCGTGGCGGCCGCGCCGATGACCACCGCCTACCTCGGCATGGGCATCGGCGTCATCGTCGAGGCGTTCGTGGTCGTCGTCATCGGCGGCCTCGGCAGCATCGTCGGCTCGGTGGCGGGTAGCCTGGTCGTCGGCGCGGCGCAGACGTGGGGAGCGTTCTACCTGCCCGAGACCGCGATGGTGATCATCTACGCCGTCATGGGCGCGCTGCTGATCTTCCGTCCCTGGGGCCTGTTCGGGGAGGAGGAGTGAGCGCCGCGCGACGGACGGCGCCGCTCGGCGTCGCCGCCGTGGTGGTCCTCGCCGTGTTGCCGTGGGTGCTCGCGCGTCACCAGCTCTCGATCCTCACGGAGCTGCTCATCTTCGGGCTGTTCGCGATGTCGCTCGACCTGATCATGGGCTACACCGGCATGGTCTCGTTCGGTCACGCCGCGTACTTCGGTCTCGGCGCCTACGCGAGCGCGCTGATCCTGCTCACGTTCGACCAGCCCATTCCCGTCGGGCTCGTGGCCGGCGCGTTGCTCGCCGGCCTCGTCGCCGCCCCGGTCGCGTACATCTCGACACGCGCCACCGGCATCTACTTCGCCATGCTCACGCTCGCCTTCGCGCAGCTGCTCTACACGATCGCGTACAAGTGGCGCGATCTCACCGGCGGGTCCGACGGGATCGCCGGCGTGCCGAAGACGACGCTCATCTGGGGCGGACCGAGCCTGGCCGCGCCGCGGCCGTTCTACTTCCTCGTCGCGACGTGCCTGGTGCTCGCGTTCGTGGCGTGTCGCGCGCTGGTGCGCTCACCGTTCGGCCGCGCGCTGGAAGCGATCCGCGAGAACGAGCGGCGCTTCACGAGCCTGGGTCGCGACCCGCGTCCGTTCAAGCTCGTGGTCTTCGTCGTCGCGGCGACCTTCGCGGGCCTGGCCGGCGCACTGTTCGCGCCGTTCCGCGGGTTCGCGTCGCCCGAGATCATGTTCTGGGTGCTGTCCGGTCAGGCCCTCATGATGGTGATCACGGGCGGCATCGGCACGCTGATCGGCCCCGTCGTCGGGGCGATGATCTTCATGCTCATCCAGGAAATCGCGTCCAGCTACACCGAGCACTGGATGCTCATCACGGGAACGATCTTCGTGCTGATGGTGATCTTCCTGCCCGGCGGCGTGGTCGGCACGCTCCGGCGTCGATTGCCCGGTCTCGCGCCGGTGGCAGCCGCCGCGCCCGTCGACGTCACGGAATGACCGCGCTGCTCGAGACGCGCGGCCTCGGACGTGCCTTCGGCGCGCTGCAGGCCGTCTCGAACGTCAGCTTCGCCGTCGCGTCGGGGGAGCTCCGCGCCGTCATCGGACCGAACGGGGCCGGCAAGACGACCCTCTTCCACCTGATCTCGGGACTGCTCGCGCCGACGTCGGGACGCGTGATGCTGCGCGGCGATGACGTGACCACGCTGTCCGCGCCCGTGCGCTGTCGTCGCGGCATCTCGCGCACCTTCCAGATCAACAGCATCTTCCCGAACCTGAGCGCCCTCGAGAACGTGCGCATCGCGGTGCAGCTCAAGGGCCAGGGGAGCTTCAGGATGCTGGGCGGCCAGAGCGTGCTCGCCGAGACCGAGGCGCGTGCGCGCGACAGCCTGGGCGCGCTCGGACTGTCGTCGCGGGCCGACGGGCTCGCCGGCACGCTGCCCCACGGCGACCAGCGACTCCTCGAGATCGCGATGGCGGTTGCGCAGTCGCCCGACGTGCTGCTGCTCGACGAGCCCACGCAGGGCCTGTCCGCGGAGGACACCGCGACCACCGTCGAGGTGATCCGTCGCATCGCGCGCGAGCGTCACCTCACGATCCTGCTCGTCGAGCACGACATGGACGTCGTGTTCGGCCTCGCCGATCGCGTGACCGTCCTGCACTTCGGTCAGCTCATCGCGGACGGCACGCCGGACGAGGTGCGCGCGAATCCCGACGTGCAGAAGGCCTATCTGGGAGGCATCGATTAGCGCGGCCGCCTCGGTGCCCCTCCTCGCCGTGGACGGCCTGCAGACGTTCTATGGCAAGAGCCACGTGCTGCGCGGCGTCTCGTTCGCCGTGGCCGCGGGTGGCATCACGGTGCTGCTCGGTCGCAACGGGGCGGGGAAGACGACCACGCTGCGCTCGGTCATGGGACTGACGCCGCCGCGTGGCGGCACGGTCACGTTCCGCGGCGCCGGCATCACGGGACTGGCGCCGCACGACGTCTTCCGTCGGGGCGTCGGTTACGTCCCCGAGGGCCGGCAGATCTTTCCCCATCTCGACGTCGGCGAGAACCTGCGCCTGGCCCAGCGCGACGGCGACGATGGCGCGCGCTGGACGGTGGACCGCATCTTCGAGTACTTCCCGGTGCTGCGCGAGCGCTGGCGTCAGCGCGGCCGCAGCCTGTCCGGCGGCGAGCAGCAGATGCTCGCCATCGCGCGCGCGCTCGTCGGCCATCCGCACCTGCTCATGCTCGACGAACCATCGCAGGGCCTGGCGCCCCGTCTCGTGCGCGAGCTCCAGACGCTCCTCGTCCGGCTGAAGGAGGAGGGCGTGACGATCTTGCTCGTGGAGCAGAACGCACGCATGGCGCTCGCGGTCAGTGATCAGGTGGTGGTGCTCGGCAAGGGCGCCGTCGTGTTCGTCGGCTCACGCGCCGAGTTTGATCACCGCGAGAGCGAGCTCAAGGGCCGCTACCTGAGCGTCTGAGTTCCGGGCGACGCCCGCGCGCGCCGCCGGCGGGTTGTCGCAACGTCCCCGTCGCCGTATCCTTCGTCGCGCCATGGCGCTCGGCCTGCTTCCCCTCGGGACCCTGGGCGCGATCGAGACGAACGGCACGGTCAGCTTCGGAGTCTGGCTGCCGTGGGTCTCCGCAGCGGACGGCAACGTCCTCACCGTCAAGGTCATCCACGAGCGCGACCAGTTCCTGCAAGCCATCCCGCCCTCGGAATTCACGATGTCGCACACCGTGCGCCCGCCGTACGGGGATTTCTGGTCGGTCACGGTGCCGATCGCGGGGACGGCGCCCGCGTCGTCCGCGTCGGCGTGGGGAACGCCCGGGCGTTATGTGTACCGCTATCAGATCGACAGCTCGCGCGTCGGGCGGCTCGACTGGATCATCGACCCGTGTGCGCGCGAGTTTGGCGTCGGCAAGCTGTCGGCGTTCACGCTGGGCTACCAGCCGTACGCGTGGAGCGCGAGCGAGGCGACGTGGCGCACGCGGGCGCTGAGCGACCTCGTCCTGTACGAGCTGAACGTCGCCGAGCTCGGCGGCAACCTCGAGCGGACGCGCGAGCTGATGGCCTACCTGGGCGACCTCGGCATCAACGCCATCGAGGTCATGCCGCTTTCCAACGTGGCAGCCTCCGTCGACTGGGGCTATCTCCCCATCGGCTACTTCGGCGTCGACGAGCGCTTCGGCAGGCGGTCCGACTTCCAGCAGCTCGTCGACGTCGCACACCAGCACGGCATCGCGGTGATCGTGGACGCCGTGTACGGCCATACCGGCGTCGACTTTCCGTACTTCGACGCCTACACCCGTCTCGGCTACCGCGAGAATCCCTTCATGGGACCGTTCGCCAAGGACTACTTCGGCGATTTCGGGAAGAGCACGGATTTCGGACGCCAGCTCACGCGCGACTACTTCTTCACCGTGAACCACCACTGGCTGAGCGTTTATCACGTGGACGGCTTTCGCTACGACTGCGTGCCGAATTACTGGGACGGGCCGCTCGGCGTCGGCTACGCGAGCCTCACGTACGAGACGTATCAGCTGACGAAGGACAAGGTCGCGGCGGGCGAGCCGTACTGGAGTCGCTTCGACGGTGGGCCGGGCGAGGGGCTCCGGCTGCATCAGATCGCCGAGCAGCTGGAAGGTCCCGAGGAGGTCCTCCGCACGACGTACTCGAACGGCACGTGGCAGAACCGGACGTTCGACGCCGCCAAGGCGGTGGCGGCGGGCGACCGCGGCCACCTGCCCGAGCTCGGGCTCTCGCTCGGCTTGTTCGGCTATCCCGACGAGGAGACCGTGAACGGCGATCGGATCCCGAAGTCGGCGCTGCAGTACATCGAGAACCACGATCACGAGCGGTTCCTGTGCAACTTCGGCCTGCGGAATCCCGACCAGGCCGGCAATTCCCTGTTCCTCGAGGGGGACCGTGACCGCTGGTACATGCTCCAGCCGTATCTGATCGCACTGCTCATGAGCAAGGGCATTCCGATGCTGTGGCAAGGCCAGGAGTTTGCCGAGAACTACTTCCTGCCCGACGTCGGTGCCGGCCGTGTGTCGCTGTTGCGCCCGGTGCGCTGGGACTTCTTCTATGACGAGGCGGGCCGGGCAGTCGTCGGCCTGGTGCGCAAGCTCCTGAAGATCAGGCGCAAGCACGCACACGTCCGCGGCGGCGCGTACTTCTTCTTCAACCACTGGGACCGGTACCTGTCGCGCGGGCTGCTCCTCTTCGCACGCTATCTCGGGGCGCGTTACACGCTCGTGGCCGTGAACACGAGCCCCGGCGCGCAGACGGTGCCGTTCTGGTTTCCCGTCGGCGGCGACTACGCCGAGGAATTGGACGGCGGCGACGCCGCCCTCAAGGCCGTCGTGCCGCTCCAGGAGACCGCGCTGGCGATCCCTTCGAACTACGGTCGGATCTGGACGACCGTCTAGACGTGCAGTCGCGCGCGCCGCGCGCGCGACACGGAGTTGGACATGCCGAAGACCACCGAGCGAACGTCCTTCACCCGGGACATTCAGGGGCGCTATCTCTGTAACGACATCAGCGAGGTGAATGCCTGGCAGGGCA